>NZ_KV811134.1:3515-87322 GCF_001813005.1 Streptococcus sp. HMSC062H02 | reverse complement strand
AACTCAACCAAGAAAAACAAGCCTACATCGAACGTATCGGTTCTGAGTGTGTGGCGGAAGACATTCCATTCTTCCTTGAAATCTTGGCTTACGATGAAAAGATTGCGGATGCAGGTTCTGCAGAATACGCTAAAGTGAAACCACACAAGGTTATTGGTGCTATGAAGGTCTTCTCAGACCCACGCTTTAACATCGATGTCTTGAAAGTAGAAGTTCCAGTCAATGTTAAATACGTTGAAGGCTTTGGTGATGGTAAAATCGTGCATACACGCGAAGAAGCAGCAGCTTTCTTCAAAGCACAAGATGAAGCGACTAACTTGCCATATATCTACTTGAGTGCAGGTGTATCAGCCAAACTCTTCCAAGAAACACTTGTCTTTGCCCACGAATCAGGCGCAAACTTCAACGGAGTTCTTTGTGGCCGTGCAACCTGGGCTGGATCAGTTGAAGCCTACATCAAAGACGGTGAAGCAGCAGCTCGTGAGTGGTTGCGTACAACTGGATTTGAGAACATTGACGAACTCAACAAGGTTCTTCAAACAACAGCGACTTCATGGACTGAACGTGTATAAGTTTTCCCCCTAATCTTAGGAACATTGATCTAAATAAAAAATTTAAAAAAAGTTACATGTAAAGGTTTACAAAAAAACTTACTTGTGCTATACTTAAATCACAAGTTAATACAAGGTGAGTGTTACTAAGTAATATTAGGCATGATCACAGGTGGATTAGAAATCAATAGATTTTCTAGTTCATTTGTGGTCATTTTTTGTACTCATATACCTTTAAGATATAAAAGGAGGTTGACATGTATCGAATTCTAAATCCAATGAATCACAATGTTTCACTTGTCAGAAATGACAAAGGAGAAGAGGTGATTGTAATTGGTAAGGGGATTGCATTCGGAAAGAAGAAGGGGGATTTGATTGCTGAAAATCAGGTTGAGAAAATCTTTCGGATGAAGACCGAAGAGTCCAGAGAAAATTTTATGGCTCTGCTCAAAGATGTTCCGCTGGATTTTATCACAGTGACTTATGAGATTATTGATAAGCTTTCTAAGAAATATCATTATCCGATTCAAGAGTATCTCTACGTAACCTTGACAGATCATATTTACTGTTCTTACCAAGCTCTAACACAAGGAAGGTACAAGGATAGTAATCTGCCAGATATTTCTGCCAAGTATCCTGTCGCTTTTCAAATCGCAAAGGAAGCCTTTGAAATCTATCGTCAGAAGTTGACAGATCATTTCCCTGAGGATGAAATTATTCGGATTGCTTATCATTTCATCAATGCCGAAGGGGAGAATGAAGTTCAAGTGGTTGAGTCGATTGATAAGAGGAAAGAAATTCTCAGGAATGTTGAAGAAGTGCTAAAGGGTTATGCAATTCAACGAACCAAAGAGAATAATCATTTCTATGACCGCTTTATGATTCATCTCAACTATTTTTTGGATTATTTAGACCGTTCCAGAGATGATAATCAATCGCTTCTAGATATGGAAGACCATATCAAACAATCCTATCCAAAGGCATTTGAGGTCGGATCCAAAATTTATGATGTGATTACGCAACATACGGGTCTTGATTTGTATAAGAGTGAGCGAGTTTATCTAGTTCTACATATCCAACGTTTATTGTCATAAAAATTTAATTAAAAATACATAAGGAGAATTCTATCATGAATAGAGAAGAAGTAACATTGTTAGGTTTTGAAATTGTTGCCTATGCTGGCGATGCTCGATCAAAACTATTGGAAGCCTTGAAGGCCGCTGAAGCTGGTGATTTCGCGAAAGCTGATACTCTCGTAGAGGAAGCTGGTGGTTGCATCGCTGAGGCTCATCACGCGCAAACAAGTCTATTGACCAAGGAAGCAGCTGGTGAGGATTTGGCTTATAGTGTAACCATGATGCATGGTCAGGATCACTTGATGACAACCATCTTGCTCAAAGATTTGATGCACCATTTAATCGAACTCTACAAGAGAGGAGTTAAGTAATGAACAAACTAATTGCTTTTATCGAGAAAGGAAAGCCTTTCTTTGAAAAACTGTCTCGTAATATCTACCTTCGTGCTATTCGTGATGGTTTCATCGCTGGTATGCCCGTTATTCTCTTCTCAAGTATCTTTATCTTGATTGCTTTTGTACCAAACTCATGGGGCTTTAAATGGTCTGATGATGTTGTTAATCTCCTCATGAAACCTTATAGTTATTCAATGGGGATTCTAGCTCTCTTGGTAGCTGGTACAACAGCTAAGTCATTGACCGACTCAGTAAACCGTAGCATGGAGAAAACCAATCAAATCAACTATATGTCAACACTATTGGCAGCGATTGTTGGTTTGTTGATGTTAGCAGCTGACCCGATTGAAGGTGGCTTTGCGACAGGTTTCCTTGGGACAAAAGGCTTGCTTTCAGCCTTTCTTGCTGCCTTTGTAACCGTAGCAATCTATAAGGTTTGTGTTAAGAACAACGTCACTATTCGCATGCCTGACGAAGTTCCACCAAATATCTCACAAGTCTTTAAAGATGTGATTCCATTCACTCTATCAGTGGTTTCTCTTTATGCTCTTGATTTACTAGCTCGTCATTTTGTTGGAGCCAGTGTAGCAGAATCAATCGGTAAATTCTTTGCACCATTATTCTCTGCAGCTGATGGCTATCTTGGTATTACCATTATCTTTGGTGCCTTTGCCTTCTTCTGGTTTGTTGGTATCCACGGTCCTTCAATCGTCGAGCCAGCAATCGCAGCTATTACCTATGCAAATGCCGAAGTAAACTTGAACCTTCTCCAACAAGGTATGCACGCTGACAAGATTCTTACTTCTGGTACACAAATGTTTATCGTTACCATGGGTGGTACTGGTGCGACACTGGTTGTTCCATTCATGTTCATGTGGTTAACAAAATCAAAACGTAACCGTGCAATCGGACGTGCGTCTGTTGTTCCAACATTCTTTGGAGTAAACGAACCAATCCTGTTTGGTGCGCCACTTGTCTTGAACCCAATTTTCTTTATTCCATTTATCTTTGCGCCAATTGCCAACGTATGGATCTTTAAATTCTTCATTGAAACGCTTGGCATGAACTCATTTACTGCCAACCTTCCTTGGACAACACCAGGTCCGCTCGGTATTGTTCTCGGTACAAACTTCCAATTCTTGTCATTTGTACTTGCTGCTTTGTTAATCCTTGTTGACGTAGCCATCTACTATCCATTCCTCAAGGTTTATGATGAACAAATTCTTGAAGAAGAGCGTTCAGGTAAAGCCAATGATGAATTGAAAGAAAAAGTAGCAGCAAACTTCAATACTGCAAAAGCAGATGCGATTCTTGAAAAAGCAGGTGTAGAAGCAGCGCAAAACACAATCACTGAAGAAACTAATGTTCTCGTTCTTTGTGCAGGCGGAGGAACAAGTGGTCTCCTTGCAAATGCTCTAAACAAGGCAGCTGCAGAGTACAAAGTTCCTGTTAAAGCAGCAGCTGGTGGCTATGGTGCTCACCGTGAAATGTTGCCTGAGTTTGATCTGGTTATCCTTGCTCCTCAAGTTGCTTCTAACTTTGAAGATATGAAAGCAGAGACCGACAAACTTGGTATCAAACTTGCCAAGACAGAAGGTGGCCAATACATTAAATTGACTCGCGATGGAAAAGGTGCTCTTGCCTTTGTTCAAGCGCAGTTCGAAGAATAAAATGTAAATAGCGAAGAAGTGAGATGGAGGAACTCCTCCCAACTATATCCCCATCTCATTTCTATTTCTTGAAAGGTGAATCAAATGACAAAAACACTTCCAAAAGACTTTATTTTTGGTGGGGCAACAGCAGCCTACCAAGCAGAAGGTGCTACACATACTGATGGTAAAGGGCCAGTCGCCTGGGACAAATACCTCAAAGATAACTACTGGTACACTGCTGAACCAGCCAGTGATTTCTATCACAAATACCCAGTTGACCTCAAACTTGCAGAAGAGTATGGTGTCAATGGTATCCGTATTTCAATCGCTTGGTCACGTATCTTTCCAACTGGTTATGGGAAGGTTAATGCCAAGGGAGTTGAGTTCTATCATAATCTATTTGCAGAGTGCCACAAACGTCATGTTGAGCCCTTTGTAACTCTTCATCACTTTGATACGCCAGAAGCACTTCATTCAAACGGAGATTTCCTGAATAGAGAAAACATTGATCACTTTGTGGATTATGCAGCCTTCTGTTTTGAAGAATTTCCAGAAGTCAACTATTGGACAACCTTTAATGAAATTGGGCCGATAGGAGATGGTCAGTATTTGGTTGGGAAATTCCCTCCAGGTATTCAGTACGACCTTGCCAAAGTCTTCCAATCTCATCACAATATGATGGTGTCGCATGCGCGTGCAGTAAAACTTTTTAAGGATAAGGGTTACAAGGGGGAGATTGGTGTGGTTCATGCCCTGCCTACTAAGTATCCTCTGGATCCAGATAATCCAGCAGATATTCGTGCAGCCGAGTTAGAAGATATTATCCATAACAAGTTTATCCTAGACGCGACTTATCTAGGACGCTATTCAGATGAAACGATGGAAGGCGTCAACCATATTTTATCCGTCAATGGTGGAAGTTTAGATCTGCGTGAAGAAGACTTTGCTGTGCTAGAAGCTGCAAAAGACTTGAACGACTTCCTTGGAATTAACTACTACATGAGTGATTGGATGCAAGCCTTTGATGGCGAAACAGAAATCATTCATAACGGTAAGGGTGAAAAAGGAAGCTCTAAGTATCAGATTAAGGGAGTTGGACGTCGAGTGGCTCCTGACTATGTCCCACGTACGGACTGGGATTGGATTATCTATCCTCAAGGTTTGTATGATCAAATCATGCGCGTGAAGAAAGATTACCCAAATTACAAGAAAATCTACATCACAGAGAATGGTCTCGGATACAAAGATGAGTTTGTGGATGGGACAGTCTACGATGATGGACGGATTGATTATGTTAAGAAACATATGGAAGTGATTGCAGATGCAATCTCTGATGGAGCCAATGTCAAAGGATACTTTATCTGGTCTCTGATGGATGTCTTTTCTTGGTCAAATGGTTACGAAAAGCGTTACGGCCTCTTCTATGTTGATTTTGAAACCCAGGAGCGCTATCCAAAGAAATCGGCTCATTGGTACAAGAAACTAGCTGAGACACAACTTATTGAATAAAATTCAACAAAAATTCCCCGCCAAAAGGCAGGGGAATTTTTATGGTTTTGATAAAAGAATGGTTGTTTGTTTCGACAGGTCTTCAAATGTCTCCTGACTCAGTTTGGAATCTGAAACGATGGTATCAATCTCTGAGATATTGTAGAACGTGTAAAAATCAAACTTATTAAACTTGCTGTGGTCTGCCAGTAAGTATTTTTTATTGGCATTGTTCAAGGAGATTCGTTGTACCTCGCCCTCTTCTTCGCTGAAAGTAGCAATAGCTTTATCCTTGATACCATTACAGCTCACAAAAGCCTTAGAAAACTGAAGGTTGGTCAAATCCTGTAAGGTAAGTGTCCCTACAAAAGCACCAGTGATGGAGCGATAATTTCCGCCAATCAAGATCAAATCTGTTAGTTTTCGTTCGTTTAGGATGAGAAAAACAGGAAGACTGTTTGTTACAACACGAATATTATCAATTGGGAGCTCACGAGCAAAACATTCTAAGGTTGTTCCTGGCCCGATAAAAATAGTTTCACCTTCGTCAATCAAATGCCCTGCAAAACGGCTAATTTCTTGTTTTTCAGCAATCTGCAAGCCTTGTTTTTCGACGTTTGAGCGTTCGTTGTTTAAGAGAGAACCTGTACGAAGTTTTTCAGCGCCACCGTGCACACGAACCAGCAAATCCTTGTCTGCTAGTTCTTGTAAATAGCGGCGAGCTGTCATATCTGACACATCAAGACTCTCCATAATCTCTTTTACAGTAATAGTGCCTTTTGTATTTACTGCTTCTAGAATACTATCTAGTTTTTCTTGCTTTAGCATCCTTATCACCTCGATTTCTACTATTATTATCTTACCATAAAACGCTCAATCAATCAAATAGAAAAAAACAAAATAAAACAAAAACAAAAATATCATGGTTGTTTTAAACAAACCATGATATTTTGAATGATTGGTCAAATTAGTCCAAACCGTAGTTGTAATCCTCGTCTTGCATGGCTTCAACTTCACCAAGGAGGTAACCATTTCCGACTTGAGAGAAGAAGTCGTGGTTAGAAGTTCCTGTTGAAATACCGTTCATAACGATTGGATTGACATCATCAGCTGAATCAGGGAAGAGTGGATCTTGTCCTAGGTTCATAAGAGCCTTATTAGCATTGTAACGAAGGAAGGTTTTAACTTCCTCAGTCCAACCAACACCGTCATAGAGGCTTTCTGTATAGCCCTCTTCGTTCTCGTAGAGAGTGTAGAGCAGATCGTACATCCATTCTTTGAGCTTTCCTTGCTCTTCTTCAGGCAATTCGTTAAAACCAAGTTGGAATTTGTAACCAATATAAGTTCCGTGAACAGACTCATCACGAATGATCAGTTTGATGATTTCTGCAACATTGGCTAGTTTGTTGTTACCAAGATAGTAAAGCGGTGTAAAGAAACCAGAGTAGAAGAGGAAAGTTTCAAGGAAAACACTGGCAACTTTCTTTTCAAGTGGGCTACCATTGAGGTAGATTTCATTGATAATTTCCGCTTTTCTTTGTAGGTAGGGGTTAGTGTTGGTCCATTCAAAGATTTCTTCGATTTCGGCCTTGGTGTTCAAGGTTGAAAAGATAGAAGAGTAAGATTTTGCGTGGACAGATTCCATAAATTGGATGTTGTTAAAAACAGCTTCTTCATGCGGTGTACGGATGTCTGAGCGAAGCGCCTGAACCCCTGTTTCAGATTGCATGGTATCCAAAAGGGTCAAACCACCAAAGACTTTTCCAACCAAGTCTTTTTCTTTGTTTGATAGTTTTCTCCAGTCGTCTAGGTCATTTGACAAGGGGATACGCGTATCGAGCCAGAATTGCTCTGTCAGCTTTTCCCAAGTTGATTTGTCGATGACATCTTCGATGGCATTCCAGTTAATGGCTTTGTAGTAAGTTTCCATAAGGTGTATTTCTCCAATGTAATAGTAATTATTATGCAGCCTTGCTTAGTTTTATAGGACCTATTTCAATGGTATCATATTTTTTTATTGCGGAGTAAGCAATAAATGTCATAGGGCCAAGAAAAAGTATAACGTAAATTGGCCCCCATTTACTATTTAAACAAGTAGTAAAAATTTTTTCCATTAAATCACACAGCTTTCACATTGGTTAGCACCAACTTCCCCACCGTCGTCTGTAAAGGTACGGACGTAGTAAATGGACTTGATTCCCTTGTTAAAGGCATAGTTACGAAGAATAGACAAATCACGTGTCGTTTGTTTGTTTTCTTTCTTCCATTCGTAAAGACCTTTTGGAATGTCACTACGCATGAAGAGAGTGAGCGAAAGCCCTTGGTCCACGTGCTCTGTTGCAGCAGCATAAACATCAATCACCTTACGCATATCCATGTCGTAAGCAGAAGTGTAGTAAGGGATAGTATCTGTTGACAAACCTGCAGCAGGATAGTAGATTTTACCGATTTTCTTCTCTTGACGTTCTTCGATACGTTGTGTAATCGGGTGGATAGAAGCAGAAACGTCGTTGATGTAGCTGATAGAACCATTTGGAGCAACAGCTAGACGGTTTTGATGGTAAAGTCCATCTGCTTGAACCTTTTCGCGAAGTTCAGTCCAATCAGTAGCACTTGGAATAAAGACATCTTTAAAGAGTTCTTTAACACGGTCTGATTTTGGAACAAACTCGCCTGTCACATACTTGTCAAAGTAGCTACCGTTAGCATAGTCTGATTTTTCAAAGTTGTGGAAGGTAATACCACGTTCGCGAGCGATATTGTTTGACTCCACTAAGGTCCAGTAGTTCATAAGCATAAAGTAGATGCTTGTAAATTCAATTGACTCAGGTGATCCGTACTCAATCAGTTGTTGCGCAAGGTAGCTATGAAGTCCCATGGCACCAAGACCAAAGGTGTGAGCCAAACTGTTTCCGTGGTCGATAGTAGGGACAGCTACGATGTGTGAACTATCTGTAACGAAAGTAAGGGCACGAACCATAGCACGAATAGAACGACCAAAGTCAGGTGAAGTCATCATGTTGACCACGTTGGTTGAACCAAGGTTACATGAAACGTCCGTTCCCATTTGAAGGAATTCTTGAGCATCGTTGATCAAGCTTGGTTCTTGAACTTGAAGAATCTCAGAACACAAGTTACTCATGATAATCTTTCCATCAACAGGATTTGCACGGTTAGCCGTATCAATGTTGACGACATAAGGGTAACCAGACTCTTGTTGCAATTTAGAAATCTCAGTTTCCAAATCACGCGCCTTGATTTTTGTCTTGCGGATATTTGGATTTGCGACCAATTCATCGTATTTTTCAGTGATGTCGATGTAGTTGAACGGTACACCATACTCAAGCTCTACAGAGTATGGGCTGAAGAGGTACATTTCTTCATTTTTACGAGCCAATTCGTAGAACTTATCGGGTACTACAACACCAAGTGAGAGGGTCTTAACACGAACCTTTTCATCGGCATTTTCTTTCTTAGTTGAAAGGAAAGCGATGATATCTGGGTGAAAGACATTGAGGTAGACAACCCCAGCACCTTGACGCTGACCCAATTGGTTAGAGTAAGAGAAACTGTCTTCGAAGAGTTTCATAACTGGTACGACACCAGAAGCAGCACCTTCATAACCTTTGATAGGAGCTCCGGCTTCACGAAGGTTGCTGAGGGAAATTCCCACACCACCACCGATACGTGAAAGTTGAAGAGCAGAGTTGATAGAACGGCCGATAGAGTTCATATCATCGGTTACTTGAATCAAGAAACAAGATACCAACTCCCCACGACGAGCACGGCCAGCATTCAAGAAGGAAGGAGTAGCAGGTTGGTAGCGTTGGTGGATGATTTCATTGGCAATATCAGTCGCAATTGCTTCATCCCCGTCAGCAAAGTAAAGTGCATTAAAGAAGACACGGTCTTCCATGCTTTCAAGGTAGTATTCCCCATCGTTAGTCTTCAAGGCATATTGGTTGTAAAACTTATAGGCAGCCATGAATGATTTGAATTGGAAGTTTTGGTTCTTGATAAATTGATGCAATTCTTCCAAAAACTCTGGACGGTATTTCTTTAGAAATGCAGTTTCGATATAGTTGTGTTCAATAAGGTAGTTGATTTTATCAGTAATTGAATCAAAAACCATGGTATTTGGAACCACATTTTCTTTAAAGAAGGCATCTAAGGCTTCCTTATCTTTATGAAGCATGATTTGTCCATTGACAGGACGGTTGATTTCGTTATTGAGACGGAAGTAAGTTACGTCCTCAAGATGTTTTAATCCCATAAAATTTCCTTTATCTAATTACAAAAGAAAGGCCTCTAAGTTAGCCCTAGAAGCAATTTCTTCTGGATGATGTACTAAGATTATGCTAATTGTTTCAGTTTTCCTGGTTGGAAGCCTGAAAAGACTTCAGTTGGTGTTTGGATAACAGGAGCTGCGCTGAAACCGAGCTCTTTAACTTGATCGATGTACTCTGGTTGCTCGTCGAGATTGATCTCACGATAAGCGACATTGTTGCTGTCCAAGAAACGCTTGGTCATCTTACATTGGACACAGTTGTTTTTAGAATAAACGGTTACCATTTCGTAACTCCTCTTTCAAAATAGATTACTTTCTTAGTATATCAGAAAAAAAAACTTTGTCAAACTTTTTAAACTAAATCTTGTGCTAAAAAGTTACAGTTTTAAAAACAAAGCACAAGATATAGTGTTTTGTCAGAGTGTAAAATTGGGTTTTCATTGAACTATCAAAGTTTATCAAAACAAAAAAACTATATACTGTATATTGGTAAGATAAATAGAAGATTTTCAGCAAGTTATCAGAAAGGAAATAGAAGAAAGTCCATAAAACACTTGAAAAATAATCTAGAAGGTGATATAATACAGTCTTGTAAGGGTTATCACATATAATCCAAAAAAGAAATAACTAAAGGAGAGTCAAACTATGGCTTCTAAAGATTTCCACGTAGTGGCAGAAACAGGTATTCACGCACGTCCAGCAACATTGTTGGTTCAAACAGCTAGCAAATTTGCTTCAGATATCACTCTTGAATACAAAGGTAAATCAGTAAACCTTAAATCTATCATGGGTGTTATGAGTCTTGGTGTTGGCCAAGGTGCTGACGTTACAATTTCAGCTGAAGGTGCAGATGCTGACGACGCAATCGCTGCTATCACTGAAACTATGGAAAAAGAAGGATTGGCATAAGGAAAATGACAGAAATGCTTAAAGGAATCGCAGCATCTGACGGTGTTGCAGTTGCAAAAGCATATCTACTCGTTCAACCGGATTTGTCATTTGAGACTATTACAGTCGAAGATACAAACGCAGAAGAAGCTCGCCTTGATGCCGCTCTACAGGCATCACAAGACGAGCTTTCTGTTATTCGCGAGAAAGCAGTAGGTACGCTCGGTGAAGAAGCAGCTCAAGTTTTTGACGCTCACTTAATGGTTCTTGCTGACCCTGAAATGATCAGCCAAATCAAGGAAACAATCCGTGCGAAGAAAGTGAATGCAGAAGCAGGTCTGAAAGAAGTAACAGACATGTTTATCACTATCTTTGAAGGTATGGAAGACAACCCATACATGCAAGAACGCGCAGCGGATATCCGCGACGTGACAAAACGTGTATTGGCAAACCTCCTTGGTAAAAAATTGCCAAACCCAGCTTCTATCAATGAAGAAGTAATCGTGATTGCGCATGACTTGACTCCTTCAGATACAGCTCAATTGGACAAAAACTTTGTAAAAGCTTTTGTAACCAACATTGGTGGACGTACAAGCCACTCAGCTATCATGGCGCGTACGCTTGAAATTGCAGCAGTATTGGGTACAAACAATATTACTGAAATCGTTAAAGACGGTGACATTCTTGCCGTTAACGGTATCACTGGTGAGGTTATTATCAACCCAACTGATGAGCAAGCGGCTGAATTCAAGGCTGCTGGTGAAGCTTATGCGAAGCAAAAAGCTGAATGGGCGCTCTTGAAAGATGCTAAAACAGTAACTGCGGATGGTAAACACTTTGAATTGGCTGCCAACATCGGTACTCCAAAAGACGTTGAAGGTGTCAATGACAACGGTGCTGAAGCTGTTGGTCTTTACCGTACAGAGTTCTTGTACATGGATTCTCAAGACTTCCCAACAGAAGACGAGCAGTACGAAGCTTACAAGGCTGTACTTGAAGGAATGAACGGTAAACCTGTTGTTGTTCGTACAATGGATATCGGTGGAGATAAGGAACTTCCTTACTTCGATATGCCTCACGAAATGAACCCATTCCTTGGATTCCGTGCCCTTCGTATCTCTATTTCTGAAACTGGAGATGCTATGTTCCGTACACAAATCCGTGCCCTTCTTCGTGCTTCTGTTCATGGTCAATTGCGTATCATGTTCCCAATGGTTGCGCTCTTGAAAGAATTCCGTGCAGCGAAAGCAGTCTTTGACGAAGAAAAAGCGAACCTTCTTGCTGAAGGTGTTGCAGTTGCGGATAATAT
The DNA here is from genome assembly GCF_001813005.1 of Streptococcus sp. HMSC062H02. Taxonomy (GTDB): domain Bacteria; phylum Bacillota; class Bacilli; order Lactobacillales; family Streptococcaceae; genus Streptococcus; species Streptococcus oralis_S. The sequence goes on along the minus strand of NZ_KV811134.1, from coordinate 75,675 downwards.
CCAAGTTGGTATCATGATCGAAATCCCAGCAGCAGCAATGCTTGCAGACCAATTTGCTAAAGAAGTTGACTTCTTCTCAATTGGTACAAACGACTTGATCCAATACACAATGGCAGCAGACCGTATGAACGAACAAGTTTCATACCTTTACCAACCATACAACCCATCAATCCTTCGTTTGATTAACAACGTTATCAAAGCAGCTCACGCTGAAGGTAAATGGGCTGGTATGTGTGGTGAGATGGCTGGTGACCAACAGGCTGTTCCACTTCTTGTCGGAATGGGCTTGGATGAGTTCTCTATGTCAGCAACATCTGTCCTTCGTACACGTAGCTTGATGAAGAAACTCGATACAGCTAAGATGGAAGAGTACGCAAACCGTGCCCTTACAGAATGTTCAACAATGGAAGAAGTTCTTGAACTTCAAAAAGAATACGTTAATTTTGATTAATCGAAAAGTCCTTGCAACTCAGTTGCAGGGATTTTTTTTAAAGAATTTTCAAGAAAATCTTTTTTATATAAAGTCCATTCTAGAGAAAGTAGCGGTGAAGAATAAAAAAATACTTAACTGGTTCATAAAATTCTTGACAAGTTGCAAATTTAGGAGTAAACTATTAACCAGTTAAGCAATAGAGAGGAGTTTCTGCAATTTAGAAATGAATTGCAAATAGAAATATTAAAAAAGAAAGAGAGTTTCGATGAAAATTAATAAAAAATACCTAGCTGGTTCTGCGGCGGCTTTAATTTTAAGTGTCTGTTCTTATGAGTTGGGACTGTATCAAGCCAGAACTGTTAAGGAAAATAATCGTGTTTCCTATATAGATGGAAAACAAGCGGCGCAAAAAACGGAGAATCTGACTCCTGATGAGGTTAGCAAGAAAGAAGGCATCAATGCGGAGCAAATCGTTATCAAGATAACAGACCAAGGCTATGTCACTTCACATGGCGACCACTATCATTATTACAATGGGAAGGTCCCTTATGATGCTATCATCAGTGAAGAGTTGCTGATGAAGGATCCAAACTACCAGCTCAAGGACGAGGATATTGTCAGTGAAATCAAGGGCGGTTATGTTATCAAGGTAGATGGAAAATACTATGTTTACCTTAAGGACGCATCCCATGCGGATAATGTCCGTACAAAAGAAGAAATCAATCGACAAAAACAAGAACATAGTCAGCATCGTGAAGGAGGGACTTCAGCAAATGATGGCGCGGTAGCCTTGGCACGTTCACAGGGACGCTACACCACGGATGATGGATATATCTTTAATGCATCCGATATCATTGAAGATACTGGTGATGCTTATATCGTTCCTCATGGCAACCATTACCATTACATTCCTAAGAGTGAGTTATCAGCCAGCGAATTGGCTGCAGCAGAAGCCTTTCTATCTGGTAGAAGTGGCCAATCAAATACGCCTACTTATAGCCGTACCAATAACAACAGTGCTAGCAGCGATGTAGATAGATGGACCCCATCCTATAATAAAAAAGGCAACAGCTATACGAACACAGCTAACAACAGTAGCGACGATAGCCAAGCAAGTCAAAGCGATGAGGATATTGATGGCCTTCTGAAACAACTTTATGCCTTGCCACTCAGCCAACGACACGTAGAATCTGATGGCCTTGTCTTTGATCCAGCACAAATCACAAGTCGAACAGCTAGAGGTGTTGCAGTACCTCATGGGGACCATTACCATTTTATCCCTTATTCACAGATGTCTGAATTGGAAGAACGAATCGCTCGCATCATCCCGCTTCGCTATCGTTCGAACCATTGGGTGCCGGATTCAATACCAGAACAACCAAGTCCACAACCGACTCCGGAACCTAGTCCAAGCCCGCAACCTGCACCAACTCCTCAACCAGCTCCAAGCAATCCAATTGACGAAAAATTGGTTAGACAAGCGGTTCGAAAAGTAGCTGATGGCTATGTCTTTGAGGAGAATGGAACCTCACGTTATATTCCTGTCAAGGAACTTTCAGCAGAAACAGTAGCAGCCATTGATAGCAAACTAGCCAAGCAAGAAAGTTTAGCTCATAAGCTAGGAGCTAAGAAAACCAACCTCCCATCTGGTGATCGAGGATTTTACAATAAGGCTTATGATTTACTAGCAAGAATTCATCAGGACTTACTTGATAATAAAGGTCGTAAAGTTGATTTTGACGCTTTGGATAAACTCTTGGAACGACTCAATGATGCTTCAAGTGATAAAGTCAAGTTGGTGGATGATATTTTGGCCTATCTAGCACCGATTCGTCATCCAGAACGTTTAGGAAAACCAAATGCGCAAATAGCTTACACAGATGATGAGATTCAAGTAGCCAAGTTGGCAGGCAAGTATACAACAGAAGATGGCTATATCTTTGATCCTCGTGATATCACCAGTGATGAGGGGGATGCCTATGTAACTCCACATATGACCCATAGCCATTGGATTAAAAAAGATAGTTTGTCTGAAGCCGAAAGAGCGGCAGCCCAGGCTTATGCTAAAGAGAAAGGTTTGACTCCTCCTTCAACAGACCATCAGAATCCAGGAAATACTGAGGTTAAAGGAGCAGAAGCTATCTACAACCGCGTGAAAGCAGCTAAGAAGGTGCCACTTGATCGTATGCCTTACAATCTCCAACATACTGTAGAAGTCAAAAATGGAAGCTTGATTATTCCTCATTATGACCATTACCATAACATCAAATTTGAGTGGTTTGACGAAGGACTTTATGAGGCACCTAAGGGGTATAGTCTAGAAGATCTCTTTGCGACTGTCAAGTACTATGTCGAACATCCAAACGAACGTCCGCATTCAGATAGTGGTTGGGGCAATGCAAGTGACCATGTTCAAAGAAACCAAAATGGTCAAGCTGATAACAATCAATCGGAAAAACCATCAGTGGAGAAACCTCGTAAAGAAAAACCTGAGGAAGAAAAACCTCGCGAAGAGAAACCTCAAAGTGAGAAACCAGAATCTCCAAAACCAACTGAGGAGCCGGAAGAAGAATCACCGGAGAAACCCGAAGAACCTCAGGTCGAGACTGAAAAGGTTGAAACGAAGTTGAGAGAGGCTGAAGAGCTACTTGCAAAGATCCAAGACCCCATTATCAAGTCCAATGCAAAAGAAACTCTCACTGGCTTAAAGAATAACCTGCTATTTGGTGCTAAGGATAACAATACCATTATGGCTGAGGCTGAAAAGTTGTTGGCTTTATTAAAGGAGAGCAAGTAAAGGTAGTAGCATTTTCTAGCTCCTAAAAACAGGATAGGAGAACTAGAAAAGTTAAAATCGAAAATGAGAATAGAATGTAAGTTCTAGTTCTCATTTTTTTCATGAAAATGTGCAAAATATCTTGACATATAGTGTAAATAAAGATAAACTATTTACTAGTTAATTAAATGGTTAAATACCAGTTAAGGAGTAATGATGAAAAAAAGAACATTTCTATTATTAATGGCAAGTTTGCTGGTTCTTGTCTTAGGAGCATGTAGCCAAAAAGAAAAACAAGAAGCAAAAGGGATGAAGATTGTAACAAGTTTTTACCCAATCTATGCCATGGTCAAAGAGGTATCAGGGGACTTGAATGATGTACGGATGATTCAGTCAAGTAGTGGGATTCACTCCTTTGAACCGTCAGCTAATGACATTGCTGCTATTTATGACGCGGATGTCTTTGTCTACCATTCTCATACGCTCGAATCTTGGGCTGGAAGTCTAGATCCTAACTTGAAAAACTCAAAAGTTAAAGTTTTAGAAGCTTCTGAAGGAATGACCTTGGAACGTGTACCGGGCTTAGAAGATGTAGAAGCTGGTGACGGCATCGATGAAAAAACACTCTATGACCCTCACACTTGGTTAGATCCAGAAAAAGCAGGTGAAGAAGCTCAGATTATCGCTGACAAACTTTCGGAGATTGATAGTGCTAATAAGGAAACGTATCAAAAGAATGCTAAAAACTTTATCGCTAAAGCCCAAGAATTGACTAAGAAGTACCAGCCTATTTTTGAAAAAGCGAGTCAAAAGACCTTTGTTACACAACACACAGCCTTTTCTTATCTCGCTAAACGCTTTGGTTTGAAACAACTTGGTATAGCAGGGATTTCCCCTGAACAAGAGCCAAGTCCGAGACAACTAACAGAAATTCAAGAATTCGTTAAGACCTATAAGGTTAAAACCATCTTTACTGAGAGCAATGCTTCTTCTAAAGTCGCTGAGACTTTGGTCAAATCAACAGGAGTTAGCCTAAAGACCCTCAATCCTTTAGAAGCAGATCCTGAAAATGACAAAACTTACTTAGAAAATCTAGAAGAAAATATGAGTATTTTAGCAGAAGAATTAAAATGAGGAGATGATGAAAATGAAGAAGAAATACCTTGCAGCAGGATCGGCTCTTGTCCTTTCCCTAAGCCTTTGCATCTATGCATTGAACCAACACCAGGTGGAAGAAAACAAAGATAATAACCGTGTGTCTTATGTCGATGGGAAGCAAGACACTAAAAAAACAGAGAATCAGACACCAGATCAAGTTAGCAAAAAAGAAGACATTCAGGCTGAGCAAATTGTTGTGAAAATTACCGATCAAGGTTATGTGACTTCACATGGTGATCATTTCCATTATTACAATGGTAAAGTTCCTTTTGACGCGATTTTCAGCGAAGAACTGTTGATGAAAGATGCCAATTATCAACTGAAAGATGCTGATATTGTCAATGAAATCAAAGGTGGTTACATTATCAAGGTGGATGACAAGTATTATGTCTACCTTAAAGATGTGGCTCATGCTGATAATGTTCGTACGAAGGACGAAATTGAGCGCCAAAAACAAGGTCATACTCATGATGCACCAACTTCTAACAGTGCAGTGGCGCTTGCGCGATCACAAGGTCGTTATACTACAGATGATGGCTACATCTTTAATCCGTCTGATATTATTGAGGATACTGGTGATGCTTATATCGTCCCTCATGGTGGACATTATCACTATATCCCAAAGAGTTCCTTGTCTGCTAGTGAATTGGCTGCTGCCCAAGCCTACCTTTCTGGAACTAGAAAACAACCGAGTGTGACTGACTATCGTCCAAGTCAAAATGGAACCAGTCAAACCACTAATCCTAGTCAACAAACTGAAACACCAAGTAATCAAGCTGAGAGTCTTCAGAGTCTATTGCAACAGCTCTATGCTCTTCCAAGTAGTCAACGTTATGCTGAATCAGATGGCTTGATTTTTGACCCTGCTAAGATTTCAAGTAGAACGCCGAGTGGTGTGGCGATTCCTCACGGAAATCACTATCATTTCATCCCATATACAAAACTTTCTGCCTTGGAAGAAAAGATTGCGCGTATGATTCCTTTATCTAGCGACGGTGGGAAGCCAACACCTTTGGAAAATCCAAGCAAACCAACAGAACATCCAGCTCAACCAGATCATCATCATGACCAAGACGGTAACCATGGAAGTCAGGATACCAACCACGAAGATCATGACCATGATGGAGAGGAGCATGACCATCACCACGGTGAAGAACATGATCATGGTTTTGCAGCTGACCGTGTTATTAGTGAAGATGAGCAAGGGTTTGTAGTTTCTCATGGAGATCACGCTCATTATTTCTTTAAGAAGGACTTGACTACAGCCCAAATCAAAGCTGCCCAAGATCACTTGAAAGAAAATCATCAGCCTCAGCACGTTCAACCACTTGCCAAGACTGTGGAAAGTTTCTCAAGAGATGCTAGCGATGAAGAAAAAATCAAGTATATCTCACAGACCTACGGGGTTCCGCTCGAAGCGATTCGCATTTCAAATGGATTCTTTGTCTTTGGAAATCCGGATCAAGCCTATGATCCAACCCATATCCATCCCTATGCTGTTCGAAAAGAACATGTTCGTATTCCTCTCCAAACTGGGAACCCAGAACTGGATTTCCTAAATGAACTGTATACGACTGCCCTACGTGATGGGGTATCTCCTTATAGTTTACAGGTAGAAAGTGGTAGTTTTGTGATTCCTCACGGAGACCACAATCACTACATCAAGGTTCAAACTAAGGGCTATGAAGTAGCTTTGAAAAATAAGATTCCAGCCCTACAATCGACCTATCAACCTGGAGCATTTGATGAACAAACAGTTCTATCTAAGGTGGATCAACTGTTAGCAGATAGCAGAAATCTCTACAAAGACCAGCCAATCATGCAGAGACGGGTTGAACTTGCTTTGGGGCAGTTCACCGAAAATATGAAAAAACTGGCAACAAACTCAACTGCTGGATATCTAGCAGCCTTGGATCTCTTTGATAAACAGTATATCCATGTGGATCAAAGTGTGGCACCGGTTGAAACTTCACCTTTAGATAAGAAGTACCAAGCCTTAGTAGATAAGATCAATACACTGGATACGGACACTTATGGCTTGCCTAAGAAAGATCTTTTAGTACATTTGCAGGAAGCAAAACTAGCACAGGATGAGACAGATTTGGCTGCCATTGAAGCGAAACTTCAGGCCTTGCAAGATTTCCGAGATCGGACAGGAGTCACAACAGTAGAGTACATCAAGTACTTCTACGAACATGTGTCTGATGGTCGTTTGAGAGAAGAACTTCGGAACCGTGTTGCTAAATTGACATGGGAACTTTACCAGTCACAATCTTTCCTAAAAGCAACCGACTTGAACAAGCTATTCCCAACTATTTACCAAACTAAGCTAGAAGTAGAAGAGGCTCTCAAAGAAGAACCCGTATCTACAAAAGCTGGTAAGACTATTCTAGATACGGAAAAAGTAGATAGTCAAACTGCTAAGACCGCCATCTATGAATTCCTAAAAGAACTCTACGGTGATTTTATGCCAGAAGAGCGGGTTAGCCATGTTAAGAAGGAAGAAGTAGATGCTCTCCTAACTAAAGCTGCTCAACTCCTAGCACGTGTCAAAGAAGATGGTGTCAAACAATCCCTAGCTGAAGAAGCAGCTAATATCAAGGTGGCTATTGAAAAGGAAAATGCAGACCTTGACGAAGCTAAAACACAACTTGAGGATCTTTTAAATCGTATTGCAGCGACTATCCAACGAGAGAAAAAAGAAGCAGAACAAGATCCGCAAACCGTGATTATCTACCAAAAACTCTATAATGTCTTGCTCTCTCTTCACAAGTATTTAGAGGATAACAAAGGATCCGATGCTGACTTTGAACGTGTTGATGCCCTATTTGATCAACTTGCAGCCAAAAGCAGTGATAAAGAAGGTCTCCTCACTCTAGCTAAAGAAATCATTAGCTTGAACCAAGAACTTCGTTCAAAAGCAAGTGAAACTGGCAGCCAATCTAAGTCTGAGAAAGACAGTGAAACAGCTACTTCTAAACCAACAGAAAAGCAAGCGCAAAGTGAGTCTGAGACAAGTGCTCAACCAAATGAATAAAAAGAAAGACGAAGTAGCTGAGCTACCTCGTCTTTTTTAGTCTTTATAAGATACAATGCCAATGATGGTATCCACCGCACGCTCCATAGTTTGAAGGCTGACGTATTCAAAACGTCCATGCATGTTTTCACCACCAGCAAAGATATTTGGAGTCGGGATACCCATAAAGGAAATCTTAGAGCCATCTGTTCCACCACGAATTGGTTCGATAATAGGCGTGATACCTAAATCTTCCATAACAGCTTTAGCAATAGTAATAGGCGTCATGTCTTTCTCAATGACTTCCTTCATATTGTAGTACTGGTCTGTCAGAGTCAAGCTAACGCGATCATTCCCAAGTTCTTGATTCATCTTGTCAGCAATAGACTGCATAGCTGCTTTACGTGTTTCAAAGGCATCCTTTTCAAAATCGCGAATGATGTAGCTTGCACGCGCCTCCTCGACACTACCTGACACATCCATAAGATGATAGAAACCTTGGTAACCATCTGTTAGTTCAGGTCGGTCATTCTCAGGAAGTTGATTATGAAAATCAATTGCTAGCTGAAGGGCATTGACCATTTGACCCTTTGCAGTACCAGGGTGGACATTGCGCCCTTGGAAATGAAGCTCAGCAGCAGCTGCTGAGAAAGTCTCGTACTGAAGTTCTCCTAGCGGACCACCATCAACAGTATAGGCAAAGTCAACGTCAAAGTCTTCTGCATCAAACTTGTTAGCTCCAACGCCAATTTCTTCATCTGGACCAAAACCAACTCGAATCTCACAGTGTTTGATTTCGGGATGAGCAGTCAGATATTCAATAGCAGTCATAATCTCAGCAATCCCTGACTTGTCATCAGCACCCAGCAAGGTCGTGCCATCGGTTATGATGAGTGTTTGGCCTGGATATTTCTCAAGGCTCTTGAAGTCGGCCGGATCGAGTTTAAAACCAGAATCTCCTAAGTCGATAGCTCCACCATCGTAATTTTCGATGACTTGCGGATTAACTCCCTCAGCATTAAAATCAGCTGTGTCCATGTGGGAGATGAAGCCAATCTTGCGTGTTAAGCTAGGATCATTAGCTGGTAAGGTACCAATAGCAAAACCATTTGGAAGGTAGTAGACATTTTGCAGACCGACACGTTTCATTTCGGGAATAAGAACATTGGTCGCAAAATCTACCTGGCTTTGCGTACTTGGAGTAGTAGTAGAGTGTTCGTCAGAACGCGTATTGACCTTAACGTATGTCAAGAAACGATCTAAAAGGTTCGGATAAGTCATAAAAACTCCTTTAACAATCATAAAATAGAATGCAAACTTCGGAAAAAACCTCATTCTAAAAATTTCACGAATTTTGAAAAAATATAATAATTCAAATTCAGAAGACTTTCAAATGAAATTTTGGATATTCTAGAATAAAATATATGCATTGATATTTTATGAGATTTTTTTATTCTTTTTTCATTTTACCATAGAATAGTTTGAAAGACAAAGAAGAATCATACTCTTTTATTGATTAATATAATATAAAATTAATCATATTAATTGACACTGCGTGAACTTTATTGTACAATTATCTTGTAAATGTCCTAGATTGATATAGTAACAATATTAGTACATTCTAGTTAAGGAGAATAAAATGAACATTCGTTTCGATTTTAAGAAAGTTCAAATTATTGCGCGCCGTTTAGTTACACTGTTAGCTATTCTCTTTTTGTGTGCTCCGATAAGCCTGTTAAATGCTGATTCTACTACAGAACCTCAGACAACCCTTCATAAAACAATTACTCCGATATCGGGACAGGATGACAAGTATGAGTTGTCATTGGATATCACGTCCAAACTGGGAACGGAGACCCAAACGGATCCCTTGGATGTTGTTTTAGTAGCAGACTTATCTGGAAGTATGACTTATCAGGATGTCAACTCCTCTAATGGGGCTTTGATTAGTCGGCTTCAAGCTCTGAAAAATACACTCCAAGGCGAAAACGGTCGTCGTGGTTTGATAGATACAATCCTTTCAAACTCTAACAACCGTTTATCAATTGTTGGATTTGCTGGGAAAATAGATAACCAACGTTACAATAGTTATTATCAATGGCCAGCTTGGGCGGGGTACTTTTCTGGTATTTCCTCTCATGATGATGCTAAGACAGTATTAAACTGGAGCAATGATGTTCAAGGAGCCAAAAGAATGGTTTCTAGAATGTCTGTTGATAATAGTGGTGATTCGATTGGTTACGAAGGAGGAATAGGTACAGGTACAAATATTGGAGCAGGACTTCAGTCAGCAACAGAATTACTTCAGTCAGCCAGATCAAGTGCAAAAAAGGTTGTTATTCTTTTGTCAGATGGTTTTGCGAACATGTACTACGATACTAGAGGCTATACGATCTACAATTGGAGCAATAATGATGGTGTAACAGAAATAGCTCCATCGTGGTATCAAACCAATCTAAACACGTTTACTGAAACAGTTTCTGGTTATCTTGCTCCCAAGATTGATGGATTTTATTCTATCAAATTCCGCTACTCTAATAGTACAGATAGTATTTCTAAACTAAAAGAGTACATTGGTAGTTATAATTCTTCCATTCCAAACGAAATATTATCCGCTAACAATGAAAGGGAATTGAGAGAACAATTTAAGGAAATCACCAAGAAAATCCTTCCCCTAGCTGTTCACCATGTGACCATCAAGGATGTTTTGTCCAAATATGTTCAACTTCTTCCCGATAACAGTTCAAATATTCGAGTTGTAAAAATCGAAAACGATAAAGAGGAAACCTTGGGATCAGATAAGGTTACGCTGGAAACAAGGAAGAATGAAAATGGTCTGGTCGAAGTAACAGCAAAATTTAATCCTAACTACATTCTTGATGATGGTGTGAAGTACGCCCTCAAATTTACTGTTACATCTAGTCAAGATGCTTTGGATGCCATTGCTGGTGATAAAAAACTAGAGGCTGGTGATGCTGAAGGTTCTGATGTCAATAAACTCTACTCCAATAAAGGTGCCAGTGTCACCTATTCCTATGGAATAGACACCTCTCAAACCAAGACCAAAGAATACTCTGACAACCCAACCTTTAAGCCTTCAGATCCATTAACGGTACCAGTGGAAGTTGAATGGCAAGGTGTGACGGGTGCGAGAACTGTTATTACAGCTGATCAACCGAGTAATGTTGAACTGAAACTGGTTCAAAAGAACAAGAACGGAGGTCCTGATAATCAAGACTATCGAAAGACTAATGTAAATGTTAGAACAAATATCTTTAATGAAACGAGGAACTTTGAAAAAGTTGCCAAAGGATATCAATACGATTTAATTGCACCGGACGTCCCAGCCTTTACCAAAGAAATAAAAAATGTTGGTACAGAAACTAAACCATCCTTCAAGGTAATCTATAAACAATTGCCAAGTCTGACGATTAAGAAAGTGTTGGAAGCTGAAAGTAACTTGAACAAAGAGTTTAGGATTAAGGTAAAACTAACCTCTCCTGATTCTACACCATTGAATGGAACTTTTGGCGATATAACTGTTGTGAATGGAGAAGCGGAGATCCGTGTCGAAAAACGAAAACGTTGGAAAGGTATTCTAAGCTATCTTCCTCGAGGAACCCATTACAAGGTTGAAGAAGAAGCGGCATCAACGAACGGTTACCACGTTACATATGAGAATCAAGAGGGCGATCTGAATAAAGACGAAACCAGTATTGTCACGAATCACAAGCTTCCAAGTTTATCAGTTACAAAAAAGGTTACGGGTGTATTTGCCAACCTATTAAAATCCTTCAAGATTACCATTAACATTAGGGATGCTCAGAATAGTCCACTGAATGGAACCTATACTGCAACGGTAAATAATAAAAGAACCCCTCTGCAATTTACGAATGGTCGAGTGTCTATTGATCTAAACAAAGATCAAACCATAAAAATTGATGGACTTCCACTCAATAGTCACTATACCGTAGAAGAGGAATCAAACTCTTCTAGTGGATATCAGGTATCTTATGAAAATCAAGAAGGCAAGCTGGATGGAGACAAGTCCGCGACAGTCACGAATAATAAGAATAGCGTGCCTGAAACCGGAGTTGACTTCCTCAGCAGTACACTCATGTTAGGAATAATCCTTCCTCTAGGGGGAATCTTCTTTACAATCCTACTCGGATATCTAGTGGTACATAGGAGAAAATAATGCTACTTAAAAAGAAACATAAGAAAACAGTAACACAAGTCAATCGGGATAAGTCTCCGCCGAGTGTATGGGGAGATATCCTCTACTTAGTCAGTAAGCTTCTGATGGTTGGGTTTGTACTGGCCACCCTTTACTTTTTTGTCTTTGGACTATTGAGATACAATGACGATGGCATGAAGCCAGCCTTAAAAGATGGCGACTTGGTTGTCTACTATAGGCTTGATAAACGTTATTCGATTGGTGATCTGCTCGTCTATAGTTATAAGGGTAAGGAAAGAGTGGCGCGTGTCATTGCAACCGAAGGAAGTACGATCGATATAAACGAAAATGGTCTCATCATCAACGGTTCTCCTCAACAAGAGCAGGATATCTACAAAGAAACGCTGCTCTATAAGGAAGGGGCTACCTTCCCAATGAAAGTCCCAGCAGGACAACTCTTTGTCCTCGGAGACAATCGAACAACGGCTGTAGATAGCCGTGCTTTTGGAACCATTCCTATACAGGATACCCATGGCAAGGTGGTAACAGTCCTAAGGCGACGGGGCTTTTGATGATAATTTATGAAAAAAGAAATTTAAAAATAAAAGGAATAATCATGAAAAAAACATTTTTGAAAAAATTAGTTACTGCAAGTATTGCAGCTGTAACCGCCTTGTCGGTCTTTAGAGGAGTGCCAACATTTGCGGATACAAATGATGATAATCTCGCAACAGCTAGAGCAACAGGAGAAAGTGATGCTAAAGTTGCTATAAATAAAACTTTAAAAATTGCCGAAGGAATTACTACACCTAATGCAACTTTTACATTTACCTTCACACCTCAAACTGGAACATCATCTAATGGGGCACCATATGAAACTGGAACGAATATTCCAGATCAGAGTGTAACTTTTCGTTCGTCAGATGTCTTGAAACCGAATGAAGATAGTATAAAAAAAGACACAACTAATATTTTTTATTCTGTTAGATATAATCATGCTGGTGAATATGTTTATAGAGTTGCAGAAAAGAATGATGGTTGGCAAGCAATTTCTAAAAATGGTACCCCTATTGATTATATGACTTATGATACGCGTACATACGACATGCACGTTATTGTAAAGAATAAGAGTCGTGAGAATGGGACTTACATTTCATCTGTGTATTTTAAAGAAACCAGTAATACTAATGGCGCAAAAGTAAAACCTTCTACAGGCTCTGAAACATATAAATATGACTTATTTAGTAACATCTATCGAAAAGATGCTGGAAAAATTACGGACCCCAATGATCCAAAACCAAATAATCCAGATCAAGCTAACATAGATCCAACAGCAAATTCATTAGTTATTAAAAAAGTTGTGTCAGGATCAAGTGCTGATAAGACTAAAAATTTCACTTTCAAACTTACTTTTAAAAAAGCGTCGACTGAAGAAGCAAGTTCAATTAATGGTAGTATTGATGGAGTTTCCAAAACTTTTGAATATGATAGAGAAACTACAATTACTTTAAGACATAATCAAACTCTTGTATTTAAAAAAATTCCAGCTGGTACAAAATATAAATTAGTTGAAGTTAGTTCTCAGGGATATACTGCATCATCAGAACTCAAATCAAATGGTTTAATTAGAACACAGAATGGAACAAAATCACAAGATTTTACACAAGAAAATATCCTTATTGGTGAAAAACCAAACGATAACACTATCACAAATAGCTTACCAGACGTTACCCCTACTGGTCTCTTGATTGACAACCTTCCTTTCATCTTGATGATTGGTCTTGGTTTGGCTGGATTTGTTGTTTTGTCTAAAAAACGCAGACAAGCTTAGGCAAGTGGTTTGACTTATGAAAATCAAGCGTGAGAAACCAAAAAGGAGTTTTTCTAGACGTCTGGTACTTGCTGTAGATGCATTGATGAATCATATCTTGCTCCTCTTGGCTGCCTTAGTCTTTCTCTTTGGTTTCTACGCCCTCTGGGATGCCAATCAGGTTTATTCACAAGCTTCATCAAGTGAGTATGAGGCCTATAGACCAGTGAGCACTATTGAGAAAGATGAGCTTGCTAGTTTTTCTGGCTTTCACAAGCTACAGCAAGTCAATCCAGAGGTTCTCGGCTGGATCAATGTCTATGGCACCAATATCGACTACCCCTTGGTCCAAGCCAAAGACAATGAAAAATACCTGAACAAAGATTCCAAGGGAGAATTTGCAGCTACGGGAGCTATTTTCCTTGAGGCTCGAAATGAATCCAAGTTCGAGGACTTTAATACCATCATCTACGGACACCATGTAGAAAATGGGGTTATGTTTGGAGATGTAGCAAAGTTTTCTGATAAGGAATTTTTTGACCAGCATCGTTACGGTAGTATTTACTATAATGGCGTTGAAAAAGGTCTTGAGATCTTTGAAATGCTCGAGGTAGACGCCTATGACTTTAACATCTATGATCCAGGTATTAATGGAGATGATCGGCGCCAAGAATATATCGATCACTTACTCTCGGTTGCCATCCACAAGCGAGATATCACACTGGGGCCAAATGACCATATCATCCTTCTCAGTACCTGTTTCCTAGACGTAACAAATGGAAGACATATCGTAGTTGCCAAGATTACGGATACAGTTCCAAAGAACACCTTCCATACGAAAAAATCAAAACCATTCCCTTACAGTGTCTTTGATGATTCGTCACTTGGACGATTTCTCTCATCGATTCCTTTGTGGATATGGTACATCATCTTATTTATCTTGCTCTTGCTATTAATATTCTTGCTCATCATCCTCTACTTGATCTTGCGTCGTAGAAGAGAAGCAAAGGAAGAAGGAGCAGATACCATTACTGACTAAACTACCAATAAAAGAGAAAGGGACAGCCTCTCTTGCTCTTTTATTTTCAAGGCTAGAAAGGAGAAAGAAGGAAATATGAAAACAAATACGAGTCGCAAAGTTATAAAGGTCATTCTATCCCTCTTTCTAGCTTTTTTCTGTCTTTTTACAGCTGATAGAGTCCTTGCAAGTGACTATGATCATTATAATCCCATTGAAAAGGATGCCAGCAGTACGGGCTTTGAAACCTTGCAGCATCTCAACAAGGATGTTTGTGGTTGGATTAGCCTTGATGGGACCAAGGTAGACTATCCCCTCTTGCAGAGTCAGGACAATGTCAAATACCTTGACCGCAATGCTTTTGGTGATTATACTGTGTCAGGTTCTATATTCCTAGACTATCGTTTTAACCCCAACTTTACCGACTTTAACACCATCATTTATGGTCACTCCATGGCTTCTGGTGCTATGTTTGGGGAGATTCAAAAATTTGCGGATCAAGATTTTTTTGAAAAGCATCGCTATGGTTCTATCTACTACAATGGTCGTGAACGTGGTCTGGAGATATTTGGGATTTTAGAAGTGGATGCCTATGACACGGAGATTTACCGGACTTTGAGTTCCAACGATGAGGAACACCAGGCTTACTATCAATATCTGCTAAGTAAATCCAAGTACAAGCGAGATGTTTCCTTGACCTCAACGGACAAGATTGTTTTATTAAGCACCTGTTTCCTTACTATTACCAACGGACGGCATATCCTCTTAGCTAAAATAACGGATGCACCAGTAAAAGCAGCCCAGGATAAAAGTGGAGAAGCAGTAGGGACGCGCTATTTTGACCAAGGGCTACCAACGCATTGGATTTATATCCTAGCCTTTCTACTCCTGCTTATCGTCCTCTTACTTCTTATCCTCATCATCCTAATCATGAGACGAGATAAAAAGACTAAAGACAAAAAGAAATAGTAGACGTCGGAAGCGTTTACTATTTTTTTATTTCATGATAGAATAGATAGTGAAAATAATAACATAAGGATGATAACATGAAAAAAGCCATATTAATGATGACCTTTGGATCTCCAGAGGAGATTAGTTTTGAAGGAGTAGCTGAATTTTTTACAAACATTCGTCGTGGAGTTAGACCCCAAGATCACGAGATTCAGACCCTCTATGACAACTACGTCCTTATCGGTGGGACGCCCTTGCAGAGGATTACACGTGAGGAGGTTGATTTAGTCAAGGAACGTTTAGGCGAGGAGTACGGTATCTACTTTGCCAATAAGTTTTCTCGGCCCTTTATCCCTGATGTGATCAAGCAGATGGAGTCTGATGGTATTGAAGAATGTATTTGTTTGATTTTGGAACCTCATTATTCTTTTTACTCAGTCATGGGGTATGAAAAGTTTCTGGAAAGCCAGCAGATCCGATTTTTAGTTATTAAGGACTGGTATCAACAACAGCCTTTGCTAGACTTCTGGACAGATGAGATTAACAAAATTTTACGAGACGATGTAAGAGAAGAATCTTTCAAGGTGATCTTTTCAGCCCATAGCGTCCCCATTTTTGCTTTGGATTATGGAGATCCTTATATCGATCAGATTTTCGATAATAGCAAGCTAATTGCTGAACAACTCGGCCTAACAGCCGACCAGTATACCAATACTTGGCAGAGCGAAAGCGATATTGGAATTCCTTGGATCAAGCCAGATGTCTTAGAATATTTACGAGAACAAAAGCAACATCCAGAGCATTATATTTTTGTCCCGATTAGCTTTATCAGTGAGCACATCGAAGTCTTGTTTGATAATGATGTGGAATGTTATGATTTGTGTCAAGAAATAGGTGTCACCTACCATCGTCCACCTATGCCCAATACGGATAGCCGTTTAATTGACGCTTTATTTGCTACTGTAAGAGCCAATGAAAACAAGGAATTTAAAGCTTTTCTCCCAGAAGAAGAAACCTTCGATGAGTTAGCGCCTTCAGCAACTACCAAGGACATTATGGAGGAGACAGACGACCTTCAGATGCCAGAATTTGTCAAAAAGCTCATTGAGAAAAAAGGCCGTGAAAATGTGAAGATGCCGTACTTAATTAAGAAAATGCTCGAAAAGGCTGGGAAGTTACCAAAAGAGTAAAGAAAAAAGGATTTAGCTTTAAGCTAGATCCTTTATCTGTTTTATTTTTTCTCAAGAAGAGCTTTGATTTCTTGAAGAACTTCAAGTTCAGTTGGAGCAGCAGGTGCTTCCTCAACCACTTCCTCTTTCTTACGAAGGTTTTGCGCTTTTTCCATAGCTTTAATAACGAAGAAAAGCACAGTACCTACAACGAGAAAGTTGATAATAGCACTCAAGAATTTACCATAAGTAACACCATTCCATGCAAGCTCAGCGATGTTTTGTACTTGCGCAGCTTCCAAAGCTGGGTTCAATAGAAGTGGAGTGATGATATCATTAACAAATGAAGTAACGATAGCACCAAAAGCAGAGGCAATGATCACACCGACAGCGAGGTCAACGACATTACCACGAAGCAAAAATTCTTTAAGATCCTTTAACATTTTCATAAATTCCTTTCCTAATTTTCTAATTTATTATATCCTAAATTGTGACAAAAAGCAACTTGAACTCTCAAAGTGGTCAGTTGTTCCCTTTAAAAATATAGATTTTGCTGAAAATATAGTTTAAAATGATGATCAAGATTTGTGCTAGAATAGTTTCAATGGTATTAACCCTATCTATATTAAATTCGACAAACTGGCCAATAATATCAGGGAAAGTTGTAACAAAGATATAAGTTAAAAGAACGTCAAGACCAAGAGTAGAAAGACGAGCTAAGAAAAACTTAGCCAGGCGGGTTGGCCAATTCCTTCTCTCTTGTTTAAAGACGATTGTATCATTTGTGAGAAAGGCAAAGAGAATCCCGATAATATTTGCGAGGGCAGTTGCGAGGATTTCCTGGTGGCTGATATGGTAAATAACCAAACGTGATACAATAGAAACCAGAGTAGTAGCGCCACCAAAAAAAAGATAGGCAAGGATTTCATTATCAAAGAAAGCTTTTATTTGATTTTTCATGATTTTAGTATAGCATAAAGTCATATATTGTGCTATACTGGTAAGGTTGATAACCTCAACCCTTGGTGCTTAGCTTCTTTCACCAAGCATATTTTACGCGGGAAACCGCTAAAGGAGAAAACATGAAAAAATTAACTGTTCGTGACATGGCAGACATCGCTATCGTTGCTGCGATCTATGTAGTTTTGACTATTACGCCACCAATCAATGTTCTTAGTTTTGGGGCGTATCAGTTCCGTATTTCAGAAATGTTGAATTTCTTGGCCTTTTACAACCCTAAATATATCATCGGTGTGACAATTGGATGTATGATTGCTAATTTATTTAGTAGTTTTGGCCTAATAGATGTCTTTGTCGGTGGAGGTTCTACCCTAGTTTTCCTTAGTCTAGGTGTATGGCTCTTTGCAAAATACAGCAAAGATTACCTCTTTAACGGATTGATTCGAAAAGATCATTTCTTCTTTTCAATCCTCTTCTCCATTTCAATGATTACCATTGCAGCTGAACTCCATATCTTGACAGAAGCTCCCTTCTTCTTCACATGGTTCTCTACTGGAATTGGTGAGTTTGCATCACTTATAGTGGGAGCGATTTTGATTGGTAAATTGGGACAGCGAATCGATCTAACAAAATAAGAAGTTTATAAGCTAGATTCTTGCTAAATCTAGCTTTTTTCATTCCATAAAATTAAAAGAGAGCGCTTGACAAGAACATAGAACTATAGTATACTTTTTAGGTAAGCTGATTTAGCTCAGTTGGCAGAGCGCATCCATGGTAAGGATGAGGTCGCCGGTTCAATCCCGGCAATTAGCATGAAATAGATACAAAAACCCTTATTTACAAGGGTTTTTGTTATGTCTGCCCCAAATTTTTCAAAGATATTTCTTATGCACCTGTATAAATGAAGCAAAGAGTTTTGGCTGTTGACAAAAGTGACTCTATCTAGTAGAATAGTAGATGCGATGAGTCGATAGGCAGTCTTCGGACTGCTATTGAGCATAAGGAGGTCATAACGCAGGAGCGGACCTTGATGAGTTGTGTGAACCTGCTCATCACATGAAGATGCCTCTTAGTCCCTGGTCAATGACTAGGGATTTTTAATTTTCAGAAAATATAACCCAAAAATGCTTTTCAATTTCTGGAAAAAGTAGTATAATACATCTATTATAGAAATTTTTAGAAAATTCCGAAAGAGGTTATTTATGGGATATACAGTTGCTGTAGTCGGCGCGACAGGTGCTGTCGGAGCTCAGATGATAAAAATGTTGGAAGAATCAACACTTCCAATCGATAAAATTCGTTACCTTGCTTCTGCACGTTCAGCAGGCAAGACTTTGAAATTTAAAGACCAAGATATTACGATTGAAGAAACAACTGAGACAGCCTTTGAGGGTGTTGATATTGCACTCTTCTCAGCAGGTGGTTCGACATCAGCTAAGTATGCACCATACGCAGTTCAAGCTGGGGCAGTAGTAGTAGATAACACATCTTATTTCCGTCAAAATCCAGATGTTCCTTTGGTTGTTCCAGAGGTCAATGCTCATGCACTTGATGCCCACAACGGAATCATTGCCTGCCCTAACTGTTCAACAATCCAAATGATGGTGGCTCTTGAGCCTGTTCGTCAAACATGGGGCTTGGATCGTATCATCGTTTCAACTTACCAAGCAGTCTCTGGTGCAGGTATGGGAGCTATTCTTGAAACACAACGTGAACTTCGTGAAGTCTTGAATGACGATGTGAATCCACGTGATTTGCATGCGGAAATCTTGCCTTCAGGCGGTGATAAGAAACACTATCCTATCGCCTTTAACGCTCTTCCACAAATCGATGTCTTCACTGACAATGATTACACTTACGAAGAGATGAAGATGACTAAGGAAACGAAGAAAATCATGGAAGATGATAGCATCGCAGTGTCTGCAACATGTGTGCGTATTCCAGTCTTGTCAGCTCACTCTGAGTCAGTTTATATCGAAACAAAAGAAGTGGCTCCAATCGAAGAAGTGAAAGCAGCTATCGCAGCCTTTCCAGGTGCAGTTCTTGAGGATGACGTAGCGCATCAAATCTATCCGCAAGCCATCAATGCAGTTGGTTCACGTGATACCTTTGTTGGTCGTATCCGTAAAGACTTAGATGCTGAAAAAGGAATCCATATGTGGGTTGTTTCAGATAACCTTCTCAAAGGTGCTGCCTGGAACTCAGTTCAGATTGCAGAAACGCTTCACGAACGTGGATTGGTTCGTCCAACAGCTGAGTTGAAATTTGAATTAAAATAGTCATATCGTTTAGGAGTTCAGATGAACTCCTTCTTTGAAATAGAGAGGTGTTTCTCATGTCTTATCAAGATTTAAAAGAGTGTAAAATCATCACGGCCTTTATTACCCCTTTCCATGAGGATGGTTCCATCAACTTTGATGCTATTCCAGCCTTGATTGAGCATTTATTGGCCCATCACACAGATGCAATTCTTCTAGCTGGAACGACTGCTGAGAGTCCAACTTTGACCCACGATGAGGAGTTGGAACTCTTTGCGGCTGTACAAAAGATTGTTAATGGACGTGTTCCTTTGATTGCGGGTGTAGGTACCAATGATACGCGTGACTCGATTGAGTTTGTCAAAGAAGTCGCAGAACTTGGCGGTTTCGCTGCTGGACTTGCAATCGTACCATACTACAACAAACCTTCACAAGAAGGCATGTATCAGCACTTTAAAGCTATTGCAGATGCTTCTGACTTGCCTATTATCATCTATAACATTCCAGGGCGTGTAGTAGTGGAATTAACTCCAGAAACCATGCTTCGTTTGGCTGACCATCCAAATATCATTGGTGTCAAAGAATGTACCAGCTTGGCAAATATGGCTTACTTGATTGAGCACAAGCCAGAAGAATTCTTGATTTATACAGGTGAAGATGGAGATGCCTTCCATGCCATGAACCTTGGTGCGGATGGGGTTATTTCTGTTGCCTCCCATACAAATGGAGATGAGATGCACGAGATGTTCACTGCCATTGCAGAAAGCGATATGAAGAAAGCTGCAGCTATTCAGCGTAAATTCATTCCTAAGGTCAATGCCCTCTTCTCTTATCCAAGTCCTGCTCCAGTTAAGGCAGTTTTGAACTACATGGGATTTGAAGCGGGGCCAACTCGTCTACCTCTTGTTCCAGCACCAGAAGAAGATGCCAAACGCATCATCAAAGTTGTCGTAGATGGTGACTACGAAGCAACTAAGGCAACTGTAACAGGTGTCTTAAGACCAGATTACTAATAAAGACAATAAAATCCATGACCGCAAGAACGATCATGGATTTTTCTTATTTTCCTAAACAGAATTGGCTAAAGAGTTGGGTAATGAGTTCATCAGGAGCTGCATCACCTGTGATTTCTCCAAGAATTTCCCAAGTACGAGTCAAGTCAACTTGAAGCAAATCAACTGGCATCCCCAGTTCCAGCCCTTCATTAACAGCTTGTAAGCTTTCAACGGCCTTTTCAATCAAGGAAATATGACGGGCATTTGACAAGTAAGTAGCATCTTGCTCAACCAAACCATCATTTTCAAAGAAGAGGTCGTTAATACGCTCTTCGATTTTATCAATGTTTTGATTTTTAAGAACTGAAATACGGATGAGGTCTTCAGGGAGTTCTGAAGTTTCAATCGCTTCAGGAAGATCCGTTTTATTAAGTAGAATAATGCGGTTGGTATCTTGACTGATGTCTAAAAGTTGTCTGTCTTGTGCTGTTAGTGGTTCGCTGGCATTTAGTACTAGTAGTACCAAGTCAGCTTCCTTGAGGGCTTTTCTAGAACGCTCGACACCGATTTGTTCCACGATGTCATCTGTTTCACGAATACCTGCAGTATCAATCAATTTGAGAGGAACCCCGTTAATGTTGACGTATTCTTCGATAACATCTCGTGTCGTACCAGCGATGTCTGTTACGATGGCCTTATCTTCACGCAGGAGATTGTTGAGAAGACTGGATTTCCCAACGTTGGGACGGCCGATAATGGCAGTTGAAATTCCCTCACGAAGGATTTTACCACGACGAGCTGTTCTAAGGAGATTGGTTAGCAATTGCTCAAACTCCATAGTCTTCTCGCGGACAACAGCAGTAGTAGCTTCCTCAACATCATCATACTCAGGATAGTCAATATTGACCTCAACTTGGGCAAGTGTATTGAGGATTTCTTGGCGAGTATTATTAATGAGGTCAGAAAGAGAACCGTCCAATTGTTTGACTGCAATATTCATGGCCTTGTCTGTCTTGGCACGGATGATGTCCATCACTGCCTCGGCCTGTGTCAAGTCCACACGACCGTTTAGAAAGGCGCGTTTGGTAAATTCACCAGGTTCTGCCAACCGAGCTCCTTCACGGATAGCTAGTTGGAGAATCTCATTGGTCACCGCAATCCCACCGTGAGTGTTAATCTCGATAATATCCTCACGAGTGAAGGTCTTTGGAGACTTCATAGCTCCAACCATAACTTCGTCCATGACCTTCCCTGTCTGCGGGTCAATAATGTGACCGTAGTTGAGGGTATGGCTTGCAACCTTGCTCAAGTCTTTTCCTTTAAAAATCTTTTGCGCAATGGCAAAGCTATCTGTTCCGCTCAGGCGGACAATACCAATGGCTCCTTCACCTAGTGGAGTAGAGATAGCAGCGATGGTATCAAATTCACGTGTAATCATACTAATTCCTTTTGTATTTCTTTTCTTAGGATAGGTATCCAAGCATCTCTTCAAATTGTAACAAAATTAGACTATTTCTTCAATGGATGCTACTTGGAGATTGAAAAAGCCTAAGCAATTCTGCTTAAGCTGGATTATTTGGTGCGCATTTCCCCTTGAGGGAAGTAGGTTCCTTCTGGCATGTCGTTGATGATGACATGAACGGCTGATTGAGGGGCTCCAGTGTTGCGGACAACAGCTTCCGTTACTTCCTTAGCAAGAGCTTTCTTTTGCTCGAGCGTTCGACCTTCAAATAAATCGATGCGTACAAATGGCATAGTAGCTTCCTCCACTAGTTTTTGATTTCTTCTATTTTACCACATTTTGCCGTTTAAAGCTTCAGAAAATTATGATATACTAGAATGTAGCAAAAATTTAGAAATGGACGTAAAATAGAAGCATGGCACAGTTGTATTATCGTTATGGGACCATGAACTCTGGTAAGACGATTGAGATTCTCAAGGTGGCCTATAACTACGAGGAGCAAGGAAAGGGAGTTGTGATTATGACTTCGGCTCTGGATACGCGTGACGGTGTTGGCTATGTGTCGAGCCGAATCGGCATGAAACGCCCAGCCATTGCGATTGAGGAAACGACGGATATCTTCGGCTATATCCGAGACTTACCTGAGAAACCATACTGTGTGCTAGTCGATGAGGCTCAATTTCTCAAGCGTCACCATGTTTACGACCTAGCTCGTGTTGTTGATGAGTTAGACATACCTGTCATGGCTTTTGGTTTGAAGAATGACTTTCGCAATGAATTGTTCGAAGGTTCAAAATACCTCTTGCTCTTAGCAGACAAGATTGACGAAATCAAGACCATCTGTCAGTATTGTAAGAAAAAGGCGACCATGGTGTTGCGCACGCACGATGGTGTACCAGTCTATGATGGCGAACAAATTCAGATCGGTGGAAATGAAACCTATATCTCAGTCTGCCGTAAACATTATTTTGCGCCAATGATAGTATCTAATAAGGAGCAAAACTATGACAATTGAACTAAGAGATTTTACAATGGGAAATTATTTTGATGTTTTGAATTTGGATGTCAAGGAATATCAAAAACAATTCATTGCAACCAACGCAATTAGTTTAGCTGAAGCATATGTCTATACTAAAAATGGAGATTTTGTAGCTCCATTGGCAGTTTATGATAATAATGCAATTATAGGTTTTGTGATGATAGCTTATGATAAAAAGATCGGAATTAGTAGTAAAAATTATTTACTATTTCGTTTTATGATTGATAAGAATTTTCAAAATCAAGGATATTTTAAACCAATTATGGATAAAGTGCTGGACTATGTTCGGACAGCGCCAGCAGGTTTAGGCAATAAACTTTGGTTGTCTTATGATCCAGAAAATGAACATGCAAGATCTTGTTACCTCAGTTATGGATTTAAAGAAACTGGGGAAATATTTGAGAACGAAGTAGTAGCAAACTATGATTTAACAATTGAGAAATAAGGAGAAAAAATGAACATCTATGATCAACTACAAACTGTAGAAGACCGTTATGAAGAATTAGGAGAATTGCTGAGTGACCCTGATGTCGTTTCAGACACCAAGCGTTTCATGGAGCTTTCAAAAGAAGAGGCTTCAACTCGTGATACGGTAACAGCATACCGTGAGTACAAACAAGTTCTTCAAAACATCGTTGATGCCGAAGAGATGATTAAAGAATCAGGCGGAGATGCGGACTTGGAAGAAATGGCCAAGCAAGAGCTCAAAGATGCCAAGGCTGAAAAAGAAGAATACGAAGAAAAATTGAAAATCTTGCTGCTTCCAAAGGATCCAAACGATGATAAGAACATCATCCTTGAAATCCGTGGAGCAGCTGGTGGAGATGAAGCAGCACTTTTCGCTGGAGACCTTCTAACCATGTACCAAAAGTATGCGGAAGCACAAGGCTGGCGCTTTGAAGTCATGGAAGCCTCTATGAACGGTGTCGGTGGTTTCAAGGAAGTGGTTGCTATGGTTTCTGGTCAGTCTGTATACTCTAAACTCAAGTATGAGTCTGGTGCCCACCGTGTGCAACGTGTCCCTGTGACAGAAAGCCAAGGTCGTGTACACACTTCAACTGCGACAGTTCTTGTTATGCCTGAAGTCGAAGAAGTAGAATACGATATTGATCCAAAAGACCTTCGTGTTGATATCTACCACGCATCTGGTGCTGGTGGACAGAACGTCAACAAGGTTGCGACTGCCGTGCGTATCGTTCACTTGCCAACCAATATCAAGGTTGAGATGCAGGAAGAACGTACCCAGCAGAAGAACCGTGAGAAGGCCATGAAAATCATTCGTGCGCGTGTTGCTGACCATTTTGCTCAGATTGCTCAAGATGAACAAGACGCTGAACGTAAGTCTACTATCGGTACTGGTGACCGTTCAGAACGTATCCGTACTTATAATTTCCCTCAAAACCGTGTCACAGACCACCGTATCGGCTTGACCCTCCAAAAACTAGATACGATTTTATCTGGTAAATTGGATGAAGTTGTGGATGCTTTGGTTCTTTATGACCAAACACAAAAATTAGAAGAATTAAACAAATAATGAAATTAGCTCAATTATTTTCAGATTTTGAAGAAGAGTTGATAAGACAAGGAGAGGAAGCAGAAAGCCTCTCTTTTGTCTATCGTAGCTTAAAAAATCTCTCTTTTACAGACTTTGTCTTTGCCCTCCAGCAAGAGGTAACAGAGGCCGAAAAACAATTTGTAGAAGAAATTTTCCAGCAGTTAGCGTCCCATAAACCAGCTCAGTATATCATCGGACAGGCAGATTTCTTTGGAATGCAGTTAAAAGTGGATGAGCGGGTTTTGATTCCTCGTCCAGAAACAGAAGAGTTGGTAGAACTTATCCTGGCCGAAAATCCTGAGGATAAGCTTAAGGTCCTAGATATCGGGACTGGAAGTGGCGCCATAGCTCTCGCATTAGCTAAAAACAGACCAGATTGGTCAGTGACAGCAGCAGATATCTCCCAAGACGCTTTGCAGCTTGCATCAGAGAATACTAGTAATCAAAATCTTAATATATTTTTTAAAAAATCTGATTGTTTTGCAGAAATTTCTGAAAAATATGATATAATTGTATCCAATCCACCCTATATCTCTCGCGAAGATGAGTCAGAGGTTGGTTTGAATGTTTTGCATTCGGAGCCTCATCTAGCTCTCTTTGCAGATGAGGATGGCCTAGCTATTTACCGCAGAATTGCGGAAGATGCAAAAGACTATCTCACATATGGTGGTAAGATTTACCTTGAAATTGGATACAATCAAGGTCAAAGTGTTCCTGCGCTTTTTAGGAAGCATCTTCCCGAAAAACGGGTACGAACACTCAAAGACCAATTTGGTCAAGATAGGATGGTTGTAGTTGATGATGGACAGGATTAGACAAGAGTTGGAAATGGGTGGGGCAGTCATTTTGCCTACAGAGACAGTTTACGGCCTCTTTGCTAAGGCCTTAGACGAAAAAGCTGTCGACCATGTTTACCAACTCAAACGTCGTCCTAGAGACAAGGCGCTCAATCTTAATGTCGCTTCTCTAGAGGACATCTTGCACTTTTCAAAGAATCAGCCAACTTATCTACAAAAGCTTGTAGAGGCCTTTTTACCGGGTCCCTTGACCATTATCCTCGAAGCCAATGACCGAGTTCCCTATTGGGTCAACTCTGGTCTTGCAACTGTCGGATTTCGGATGCCGAGTCACCCCATTACACTTGATTTAATTCGAGAGACAGGTCCTTTGATTGGGCCGTCTGCCAATATCTCGGGTCAGGCGAGTGGAGTGACCTTTGCTCAAATTCTAGAGGATTTTGACCAAGAGGTTCTGGGTCTGGAAGACGACGCTTTTCTAACTGGACAGGATTCGACTATTTTGGATTTTTCTGGAGACAAGGTGAAAATCTTGCGCCAAGGAGCGATTAAGCGAGAAGATATTCTTGCACAGTTGCCAGAGATTTCTTTTGAGGAGGAATGAGATGCTAAGAGATTTGCAAGAAACAGATGTGAATGCTATATGTGAGATTAACCAAGAGGCTTTGGGCTATTCTTTTAGTCCAGAGGACACAGCTAGTCAACTAGCTAGACTGTCTCAGGATTCTCATCATTTCCTACTTGGTTATGAGGATGAAGTCAGCCATGTCCTACTTGGATATGTCCATGCTGAAGTTTATGAATCCCTCTATTCCAAAGCAGGATTTAATATCTTAGGCTTAGCGGTTTCACCTCAAGCACAAGGGCAAGGTATCGGTAAAAACTTACTGCAAGGGTTGGATCAAGAAGCAAAAAGACGGGGTTATGGGTTTATCCGCTTAAACTCTGCTGATCATCGTCTGGGAGCTCATGCATTTTATGAAAAAGTTGGTTATACTTGTGATAAAGTGCAGAAACGGTTTATTCGCATCTTTTAGTTGATTTTCTTATTGAAAAAAAACTAAAGGACCAGTCACACTATAAAGGAGAAGACCTATGATTTTTGACAAAGACGATTTTAAAGCATACGATGCTGATCTCTGGAATGCTATTGCCAAAGAAGAAGAACGCCAACAAAACAATATCGAGTTGATTGCTTCGGAAAACGTGGTTTCCAAGGCTGTTATGGCAGCTCAAGGGTCTATCTTGACAAACAAATATGCCGAGGGTTACCCAGGACGTCGTTATTATGGTGGAACTGATGTAGTAGACGTGGTAGAAACTCTAGCTATTGAACGTGCAAAAGAAATTTTCGGTGCTAAATTCGCCAATGTCCAACCTCACTCAGGAAGCCAAGCCAACTGTGCGGCTTACATGGCCTTGATTGAGCCAGGTGATACCGTTATGGGGATGGATTTGGCAGCAGGTGGACACTTGACCCACGGAGCTCCAGTTAGCTTCTCTGGTCAAACCTACAACTTTGTTTCTTACAGTGTGGATCCTGAAACGGAACTCTTGGACTTTGATGCAATCTTGAAACAAGCCCAAGAAGTAAAACCAAAACTAATCGTAGCAGGTGCATCAGCTTATTCTCAAATTATCGACTTCTCAAAATTCCGTGAAATCGCAGATGCTGTTGGGGCTAAGCTTATGGTCGATATGGCCCATATCGCTGGTTTGGTTGCAGCTGGACTTCATCCAAGCCCAGTACCATACGCTCATATCACTACAACAACGACCCACAAAACTCTTCGTGGACCGCGTGGTGGTTTGATCTTGACAAATGATGAGGACCTAGCTAAGAAAATCAACTCAGCTATTTTCCCAGGTATTCAAGGCGGTCCTTTAGAGCATGTTGTTGCTGCTAAGGCGGTTTCATTCAAAGAAGTTTTGGACCCAGCCTTCAAGGAATATGCTGCTAATGTCATCAAAAACAGCAAGGCTATGGTTGAAGTCTTCTTGCAAGACCCTGATTTCCGTATCATTTCTGGAGGAACTGAAAATCACCTCTTCCTAGTGGATGTAACTAAGGTTGTAGAAAACGGAAAAGTTGCTCAAAACTTGCTGGATGAAGTCAATATTACCCTAAATAAAAACTCAATTCCATACGAAACCTTGTCACCATTCAAGACAAGTGGAATTCGTATCGGAGCAGCAGCCATCACTGCACGTGGATTTGGTGAAGAAGAAAGCCGTAAAGTGGCTGAACTCATCATTAAAACCCTTAAGAATGCAGAAAATGAGGCTGTCTTAGAAGAAGTGAGAAGTGAAGTCAAAGCGTTGACAGATGCCTTCCCATTATACGAGGACTAAAACTTTTATGGACATTTATATTAAGAAAGCCATTATCCATCAGTTCAGCCCAGACGATACTGAGTTGTTTCTAGCGGATAAGTTTCTCAATATCACTCCAAAAATCGAAGAATACTTGCGCAAAAAAATCGAACGCGTGTATTCAGATGAAGCAAAGACTGGGATTTTCGAAGAAGAAAATCCCTTCTTCAATCACATCACAGACGATTTGTTGGAGACATCAGTAACACTGGCTAATCTCTGGAAAGAGGAGTTCAGCATTTCTGAAAATCTCAAGACCAATGACTTGGTTTTTGTTCAGTTTTCTAAAGAAGGCGTTGAACATTTCGCTTTT
The DNA here is from genome assembly GCF_001813005.1 of Streptococcus sp. HMSC062H02. Taxonomy (GTDB): domain Bacteria; phylum Bacillota; class Bacilli; order Lactobacillales; family Streptococcaceae; genus Streptococcus; species Streptococcus oralis_S. The sequence continues at coordinate 47,415 of NZ_KV811134.1, read as the reverse complement.
TTGCGAATTGCTCTACGTGAGACCTTGACTCACCTTGGTGGAGAAGTTGATAACCCAATCAAGCTGACTCAGAATAACCTACCTGGATTTGGAACGGGGGCTGATGAGGCCTTGGTGGTCAATCTTCAAAGTCGCAAGTACCATCTCATCGAAAAACGCATCAAGTATAATGGGACTTTCTTGAATTATTTTTCAGAAAATCTCCTAGCTGTTGCTCCCAAGATTTCACCAAAGAAATCGATCAAGGAATTGGAAAAAACGGCTCAGAGAATTGCAGAGTCCTTTAACACAGATGATTTTCAATTCCAATCCAAGGTCAAATCAGCGATTTTCAACAATCTGGAAGAAAGCAATGAACTGTCACCTGAAAAATTGGCTAACGACCTTTTTGATAACAATCTGACAGCTCGTTTGAGCTTTATCGACCAGGTCAAGGAAGCTGTACCAGAACCAGTCCAGTTTGATGAAATTGATGCCAGTCGCCAATTAAAGAAATTTGAAAACCAAAAACTTTCCTTGTCAAATGGAATTGAGCTCATCGTTCCCAATAACGTCTATCAAGATGCGGAATCGGTCGAGTTTATCCAAAATGACAATGGAACCTATTCTATCTTAATCAAAAATATCGAGGATATTCAAAGTAAATAATGTTTAAATTTATAAGAAGAGTGCTTGTGCTAGCAGTCTTCCTTTTCGCAGGATACAAAGCTTATCATATCCATCAGGATGTTAAACAAGTCATGACCTACCAACCCATGGTTCGAGAAATCTTGAGCGAAAGAGATACTCCAGCCAATGAAGAGTTGGTGCTCGCTATGATTTATACCGAAACGAAGGGAAAAGAGCGGGATGTCATGCAGTCTAGTGAGTCTGCTAGTGGCGCTACCAATACCATCAAAGACGATGCCTCTAGTATTCGCCAAGGGATACAGACACTAACAGATAACCTCTATTTGGCACAGAGCAAAGGAGTAGATGTCTGGACCGCTGTTCAAGCCTATAATTTTGGACCTGCCTATATCGACTTCATTGCTCAGAATGGTAAGGAAAATACTTTGGCCCTAGCCAAGCGTTACTCCCGAGAAACGGTCGCTCCAATCCTAGGTAATACTACAGGGAAGACCTACACCTACATCAACCCAATTTCTATCTTTCATGGTGCAGAACTCTATGAAAATGGTGGAAATTATTACTACTCGAGACAGGTTCGCTTTAATCTCTATATCATGAAATTCTTTAATTTCTTCTAAACATCTGGTTTGACCAGGTGTTTTTTCACTATAAGTTTTCTTTAAGATTGTTTTATTAACCTAGAAAGGTAAAGGAGGGAATATCCCATGAGAAAGAAATTCTTTCTAACAAGTGCTGCAGTATTGTGGGCCGCAACAGCTATGACGAGTGTCCACGCAGCAACCGATGTTCAAAAAGTAATCGATGAAACCTATGTACAACCTGAATATGTTCTAGGTTCTTCTCTATCTGAAGACCAGAAAAATCAAACTCTTAGCAAACTTGGCTATGACGCATCAAAAGACACCAAAGATATCAAAACTATGACACCTGATATCTATTCGAAAATTATGAATGTGGCTAATGATGCTAGTCTACAGCTCTATTCTTCAGCTAAGATTCAAAAGCTAGGTGATAAGTCGCCTCTAGAAGTCAAGATTGAAACGCCTGAAAATATCACCAAGGTGACGCAGGATATGTACCGTAACGCAGCAGTGACGCTGGGAGTGGAGCATGCCAAAATCACAGTTGCAGCTCCTATTCCAGTTACAGGAGAGAGCGCCCTAGCAGGGATTTACTATTCGTTAGAGGCCAATGGTGCCAAAGTACCGCAAGCCAATAAAGACTTGGCCCAAGAGGAGCTAAAAGCCTTATCCGATATTAATGCTGAAAACAAGGACAAATCAGGCTACGATGCCAATAAACTCAATGTCGCTTTGGCAGATATCAAGGCAGGAATCGCAAAAGCAAAAGAAGCCAAAGGTAATCTGACAGAAGAAGATGTTCGCAAAATTGTAGAAGACACACTAAAAAACTACAAACTCGATCAGGTTATAACAGGAAACCAGGTCAATATCATTATCAATTTTGCCCTCAATCTCTCAAAGAGTGACATTTTGAACAATGCTGATTTCACTAAAACCCTAAATGACCTCAAGGAAAGCATTGTCTCTCAAGCTGGAGATAGCTTTAAAAATATCAACCTCAACTTTGATGCCAATAAAGCGCTAGAAGACGGGGGCAACTTCTTTAGCTCCCTTTGGCAAGCCATTGTCAACTTCTTCAAGAGTTTTGGTGCTTAGGTCATTTCATGATATAATAGATGGTAACAGAAATGTTGCCGTCTTTTTTTGTCGGCCGATAGAAAGTGAAAAATATGCTAAAGAAAAATGATATTGTAGAAGTTGAAATTGTTGATTTGACTCATGAAGGTGCAGGGGTTGCTAAGGTAGATGGTTTGGTTTTCTTTGTAGAAAATGCTTTACCAACTGAGAAAATCCTTATGCGTGTCCTTAAAATCAATAAAAAGATTGGCTATGGAAAAGTTGAAGAATACCTTACTTACTCTCCACATCGTAACCAAGACCTTGACCTAGCTTATCTACGCTCAGGTATCGCTGATTTAGGGCATCTTGCCTATCCAGAGCAGCTCAAGTTTAAAACCAAGCAAGTCAAGGATAGTCTTTACAAGATTGCAGGAATTTCGGATGTAGAAGTTGCTGAAACACTTGGTATGGTGAATCCTGTTAAGTATCGAAATAAGGCACAGGTGCCCGTTCGTCGAGTGAATGGTATCTTGGAAACTGGCTTTTTCCGTAAGAATTCGCATGACCTCATGCCTCTTGAAGATTTCTTTATTCAGGATCCTGTCATTGACCAAGTTGTGGTAGTTCTACGCGATTTGCTTCGTCGTTTTGATTTAAAACCATATGACGAACAGGAACAGTCTGGCTTGATTCGGAACCTTGTGGTGCGTCGAGGTCATTATTTAGGACAAATCATGGTGATTTTAGTAACAACTCGTCCGAAAGTTTTTCGTGTCGACCAATTGATTGAACAAGTCATCAAGCAGTTCCCAGAGATTGTGTCTGTCATGCAAAATATCAACGACCAGAATACCAATGCGATTTTTGGTAAGGAGTGGAAGACTCTTTATGGTCAAGACTATATTACCGACCAAATGTTGGGGAATGACTTCCAAATCGCTGGACCAGCCTTCTACCAAGTTAATACTCAAATGGCAGAGAAACTCTATCAAACAGCCATTGACTTTGCGGAGTTAAAAGAAGATGACGTGGTTATTGATGCTTATTCAGGTATCGGAACGATTGGATTGTCCGTTGCCAAACATGTCAAGGAAGTCTACGGTGTTGAAGTGATTCCAGAAGCGGTTGAGAACAGCCAGAAAAATGCTGCCTTAAATAATATCATCAATGCCCATTATGTTTGTGATACAGCTGAAAATGCTATGAAGAATTGGCTCAAGGAAGGTATTCAACCAACCGTTATATTGGTCGACCCACCACGCAAGGGCTTGATCGAGAGCTTTATCAAAGCAAGCGCTCAAACAGGAGCAGACCGTATTGCCTATATCTCCTGCAATGTCGCAACCATGGCGCGTGATATCAAACTCTACCAAGAATTGGGATATGAGTTGAAGAAAGTCCAGCCGGTGGATCTTTTTCCTCAAACGCATCACGTCGAGTGTGTAAGCTTGTTAGTGAAACGTAGCTAATCCTCAAAAAGGTTCCCTAAACCTTTTGAGTTCCGCAGACATACCATGTTGATGCGGTATCACTGCTTGTACGAGCTGATTAAACATAGGTGTATCTAGTGAAAGTCCTACAGTAAGGAGTTTAAACATGAAATTCCATGAGTTTGGTGATAAGAATTTGCCTCCTATTTTACTGATACATGGTGGTGGCAGTTCTTGGTGGAATTATCTTCGTCAAGCACGAATCTTGTCAAAAGAATACCGTATTATTCTACCCACTTTGAATGGCCACGGCGAGGAATATCAACTTGATTATGTTTCTACTGAAGATTCTGCTTTGGAGATTCTAGACTATATCAAAGCAAACTGTGGTGGGAAATTGTTTGCAATCGGTGGTGTTTCACTTGGTGGTCAAATTGCCATGGAGCTTTTGTCTTTAGACAGTGAAATTGCAGAGAAGGCCATCATAGATGGAAGCCTCTGTATTCCTCAACCAAGGTTAGCTAAAATCAGCATCTTTCTAGTGTCTCTATTTGGTAAACTGATGTTCAATAAATTCTCTTGCAAACTTCAGTTAAGCATGATGAACAAACTCTATCCTAAACTGGCTTATCCAGAGGAAATAAAAGCTTATTATTTGGAGGATTTGCCAAGAATGCCTATCAAAACATTAGTGACTATTTACAAAACCTATATGGGGTATTACAAGCCAAAGGATATGATTTCTGCTAGCAAGGCTCAGGTTCTGTATATCTATGGTGAAAAAGAATTGAACTGTGTGAAAGAATCAGCGAAATTATTTCATCAGCTACATTCAAATACAATTTTGTATGAAGCAAAGGGCTATAACCACAGCTATTTATCAGCTTACCTACCTTATGAGTGGATTGATTTGGTGGTGCCATTTTTAAAGAGTGACTCATTAGAAATGTGTAACGAATCTGATATGCCATAAGGAGGAAACGGATGCTAGGAGCAATAGTTGGAGACATTGTAGATTCAGTTTACGAATGGAACAATATCAAAACGAAGGATTTTCCTTTATTTCGTGAGGATTGTTTTTTCACGGATGATACGGTAAGTCCGAACCACTGAGTGTGTGAGTTTGTTAGTGAAACATTTTTAATATTTATAAGATTTAAAGTTGATTACAAAAAGGAAGTATTATCATGGGAATATTCGATGATTTTGAGTACAAAGAAAACTACCTAGATGAAGAAAAAGTAATTGAAATACTTAAAAAGATTTTAAGAGCAATTCATCTAAAAAATTATAGAGATATTTTGGATTGTGTTGATGGTTCAGAAGTTGATGATGTAAGAGAGTTACTTGAATATATTGACGATTCATTACAATTAAATGATTTTGATAAAATTGATGAATATGGTGTAGATTGTAATTTCCATCCGAATTATGAGTACTCCCAACTACAAGTTTATGAATTTAATGATCAAACTGGCTTTGTTGTTGAATATGAGATGACCTCCGATTCTGAATTAGTAGATTTAACCCTACAATTAGAATTTTTATACAATAATGATGGTTACAAAATAACTTCTATAGATGTCGATCCTGGATAAACCAAACTTAATTATCTTCGTTATATGATAAATGCGTATATTAAGGCTAGATAATTTGATTGTAAGTTGCTTAAAATATCGGTTAGTTTTTCAAATATTGGGAAAATGAAATATGTATCTATTGGAATTGTACCAAAATGATTATTCTAAAGATTTTGTCGTGTTTGATTCTTTAGAAGATGGAAAAGACTTTGTTTCTCACTGATGATACGGTAAGTCCGAACCGCTGAGTGTGTGAGTTTGTTAGTGAAACATTGCTAATCCTCAAAATAAAGAAACTAAAACTCCATTATTTTGAGATGACAACCTAAACTGTTTTTAAGGAGGTAAAATATTGATAGAGAGTAGACCTGGGTTTGATAAAATCACATCCTTTGATGAATTTAATAAATACTATTGGTATCGTGATGAACTTTCACAGATATGCAAGTCATTAGGGCTTGAATATAGAGGTACAAAACAGGAACTCAATGATATTATTGAGCAGTACTTCAAGGGGAATTTGATTAAAAAATCATCAATAAAAAGCAAGAAGAAACAAGTAGAAGTCGTTACTTTAGATACGCCCTTACTTGAATGTGGATTCGCCTTTAATGCACACTTTAGAGAATATTTCTCAACTCTAACAGGTGTTTCGCCCTTTAAATTTACTGCTGATATGGCCACTGCCTGGAGAAAAGTCAAAAGAGAACATGATTTGAGTTTTACAATCCAAGATATGCTAAAAGTTTATTATGGAGATTCAGATTATGCCAAGTATGACCATTCGGTTTGTCAATGGAATCAATTTTTAAAGGATTTCTGTGCAGACGAAAATAGTGGCAACTACTCGAACAAACTAAAAGTAGCTTCTATTCTTTGGAAAGAAGTTCGAGACTCAAAGAAAGAAAAAGTTTATTCAAAAAAACTTTTGACTAAATATGCAGATAAAATAAAAGAGTATGACAAATAGAAATGTCTGTCTAAACCAATAGTTTATAAGGAGAAATGCCATGCTAGGATCTATTATTGGAGATATTGTAGGTTCAGTTTACGAATGGAACAATATTAAAACAAAAGACTTTCCATTATTTCGTGAGGATTGTTTTTTCACGGATGATACGGTAAATCCGAACCGCTGAATGTGTAAGTTTGTTAGTGAAACGTAGCTAATCCTCTCACCTTTTCATTTTAAGGTAAGAAGGCTTCCTGCTTTTTTAATCCTACGGACGAAAAATACGGCAAAACCTTATTTTATACAGTAAATTTTCTAACGTTAGAAAAATAGATTTGATGCATTTAGATAAAAAAATTATAAATAGGAGAATCAAATGTTTAGTTTTTTTAAAAAGAAAGGTACTAAAAACCTCGAAATCAATTTTCATGACAATTCAATGGTATTGAACGGAACCAGCTTGTCTTTTCCATTATCTTTGAAAGATATTGAGGCTGTATTAGGAAAGCCTGATCAGGTTGTAAAAAAAGAAAATAAATACATAAAGTACATTTACGACAATGCTGGTATTGTATTTGAACATTCGTTTTCTGTCAAGAATCATTTAAAGAAATGCAGGGTCTATCTTGATGATGAGCATCTACTTTCTACTATCAGTTTCTACTACGGTGATGTTGTAAAACCTATGTTTGGAGAAGAAGAATTACCCAAGATGCCTTGTCAAGCCGTAGTATCCACTGATGGAAAGACTCCCTATTTTCTTTATGATAGACACAGAACTGGGGATTTCAATTTTATTTTATGGACCCCTCGTGGAACCAATTTTAATGGAAGACCAGATGTAATGAGATATCCACTCACCATTTCTTACTATCCAGAAATCAAGCATGAACGTCAAAAATCAAATCCAAAAGTTGTTCAAGAAAAATATCTTCATTTCGATAATCTGAATTTTAAACTAGCTATTATCCAAGTATTGATGTATGATTTAGAGGTTTTAAAGCCAGCTTTTGATATTTTTGATTTTTCAGAGGAATTTAGCGAGTTGGATATTGATACAGAAAGTACAGAACTTGTCGAGCCTGCCTTAGAATACTTTAAAAATCTTCAGATTTCACAGAAGTATGCAAGTCTTGTAAAAGAGATTGATATGGATGGTGGTAATGAAATCTTTATGAATCTGATTCCTCAGTGGGATGGTGAGGATAGTTTTTTTGATTTGAATGAGGTTAGTTTGGCTGAATTAAAGCAGTTTCCAAATTTAAAACAAGCGACAATCATGTCAAGTAATTTTGAACAAGTTAAGGAAACTTTTGCTACAGCTGGAGTTGACGTAGAACTAGTGTAAGTTAAACTAAACATTTATAAATTTTTGAAAAAATCTTACTTTTATGACTCGAAAAAAGGATTAAATAAAATATGAAAAAGTTTAAATGGTGTTTATGGTTAACTGGATTTCTTGTTATTCTTTTGACAGCATCTTCATTGAATGCTTGTAGTTTGGGTGGCGAAACTATTCCCCAAAATAGAACAAAGGAACAGTTCGAGTTTGAAAAAACGTTTGATCCCATGTTTAGATTTTTGGAACAAGAGCAGAAAGATTTTGATGGGCTGGAAGCTTATAAAAGTAGGGTCTATATAAAAAATGGTGACGAAGTCAAAAGATATGAAATTGACCTAGGTATTACCAAGGCAGATGGTAAGGGTGACTATAGAATACAAATCGGAGAAAACAAAAAAACGGTTCCGTTAGTTATTCTAATGGCAAGTTGCATTACGATTCGGAGATAGACCCTTTATTTGACGAAGAGATTCTTAACTTAGTTGTCAAAAGAGATGTTTTTGACTCCTTGAATGTAAAAAGGACGTTAAGAACCGGAACAACAGAGCTTAGTGAAATTATCTACCACCCAGAAAATAACTCTGACCTCTTTCAGAAACTGAAAAGCAAATATGATCTACCAGAGGAAACAACATGTCAAATTAGAATAGATCACTCAGATAAAACAAATTATGGGATTACAATACAGTTAACATCGAAAGATATGTCTGTCAAAATTGGTTTAACTATTATTAAAAAACGGGGCTGACGATTTAGGAATGTTATTGAAAAGAGTTTTTTAACTCTGAGAAGGATTTAAAGGTGACTATGAAAGTAAAATTTAAAGAAACGAATAAAGTATTTTTCAAAATAGTAGAAGTAGAGGGAGAAAAGTATATTCTAGATTTGACGACTGTTAGACCAAAATCCTATTTCTGGGGTTCTCTTCCTGATGAGATCACTGCAAAAATGCAAAAGTTAGATAAAAGAGATACGCGTTTTGAAAGTGTGGCTCCAACTATGAGTAAATCAATTGGGGTTGCAATTGGAACAGCAATAGGGGGTTCTGGCTATCGGCTAGTGACAAATTTTTTTAGAAACAATGGGATTAGTCACAACCTTCCTTTAAAGATAGGCTTATATGGCCTATTCATTTCCCTAGCTTATCTTGCTTTCTGGTTCATTGCCATAAGAGCTCGTCATAGCGTCCAAAAAAGACTTGATAATAAAGTTTCAAACTATCAAATAACCTTTAAACCAGTTGGAAATAAACGTCAATTAAAACATTACAAACTTCTTCCTTTTATCCTTGTTCCGACTCTTGGATGTTTTGCATTTTATCTATATACTGTTAATGGAACAGAGGGAGCCTTACTTGTTATTAATAGTATTCTATTATTGGGATTTTTTACAGTGATTTTAGGCATGTCACCACTCCGAGAAAGTGTCGAAAAGCAAGAGATTATTTTTGATAGAATAGAGAAGTTATAAGTTAAGATGAAAGCTGTTTATGATCCTATTTTGCAGGTCACATTGGGTTATTTTATAAGAAAAAATTAGGGAATTAATTAGAAAGTATTTGAGGAATAGACGTGTAATTAAAATTTAAAAATTCAAGCATGATGTGCTTTCAAATTGTTCAGATAGATCAAGAATCGAAGAAGTATGTCATGGATACGAGTACTATAAGCCCCAAGAGCTACTATTGGGGAATAAAAACAGATACGATTACAGTGGACATGGTGGAGATTGAAAAGAATAATAACCAATTCGAAATTAAACCTAGCAGACCTGTAAGTGCAACAATTGGAGCCATTATCGTTCAACCAATCGTCAAGGTTAGCTATGATGCGCTGAAAAAATTTTTTATTCACAATAATATTAGCGAGCAAATATTATTAAAGTTATTACTCTTTGCAATTTCTATGCTGATTTCTTATTTTGCAATTCTGATTTCATTAAAGTTATCCCATAATAAAGCAGATAAATGGATTCCTCAAAACAGCAATAAATACACAGTGACCTTTACAACTATTAAAAAAAGTAACGGAGGAGTATATCCTTTGGTTGGAGCAATTGCCCTTTGTTTACTTTTCTTTCTTGGTTTGAATAATGGAACAGAAGGGGCTTTTTTGGTAATCAATGGAATCATATCGCTATTCTTTTTCATGTTTACTCTAGGAAGTTTTCCAATCGCTCATCCATACAAGCATGGTCAAATTGAGGTTGAAAAGATTGAGAAAATATAGAATAAATGACATTGGAAATAGTATTGATTCAGGTATTAAATCAATTCAGAAAGTATTTGGGTGGTGAGCGACTCATTTAAAGTTCAAGACAGCTCTTACAATGCAGCATTGTGAGTTAGAAAAGGAGTAATAATGAATTACTTAGAATTACGTAAAAAATATGCTTTTTATAGAAAAGTTGCGATTGTTTTGGCTGTTCTTCTCATTCTTTTTGTAGCTTGGATGGTGAACGATAGGACTATTCAATTTCTTTGTATTATACTCATAAATGCACTCTTATTTCTTTTCATTGCACTAATCAGAAGAGGGTATGTAAGGAGTGGTACTAAGTTACTGTATATGGACTTAGATTTACCATCTTGGAAGCAATACATTGAGTTGAACAAAGATGCAAAAAGAGCTATTATACAAATGGATGTAAAACTAACATCTGTTGGGTATTCCTATTTGATTGGTGATTTCGATGCTGCCATTAAGGAGGCTTCTGAAGCAATGACTGATCAAAAACTGAAGCCGAAATACAGAGATTTTTTAGAGAGTTACCTCATTCGCTCAACAGTTCTTGCAAATCCTGACCTGACCAGAGATGAGCTTGAACTCATGTTAAATAAAATGTCCATATCAGATCCAACTCTAGCTGAAAAAACAAAAAGCGTGAGTCTTGCTCTATACGATTTAACAATTGCCCATCAATCCAATGATTATTTTGAAGAATTGGAAAACGAATTTAAATATCAACAATTGGAAATCACTTACTATCAAGCTTTGAACTCTAAATTAAAAGGAGATATGATCAGGGCGAATGAGTTGTTTAAAAAAGTCTCTCAAGAGGATGAAGAGATCTATATCGTACGGAAGTCTAAAGAATTTTTAAAAAGTGAATCTATTAATTAGCGATGAATAAGTACAGAAAAGGATAAAAAGGATTAAGTGTGAAATCAAATAAACTATTGCTAATAAACGGAGTTATTTCTTTAATTGGAGCTTTAACGATTATTTACCTTTCTTCTAAAATGTGGAAATTTGAACTCGTTTACTGGGTGATACCTAAGCTTGTTAGACTTTCCAGTTGGGATGGAATCTACTTTTCAACTTGTTTAATATTGCTGTTTTTTGGTTTTGTAGCATTCCTTCTTTATGATGAGGAATCAAAAATCAATAAGAAGACTTATCAGTTTCTTTTGATTGCATCGATTATTGGTTTTATTCCAATATTAGCTGGATTTTCCAGTGTGTTCGCATTTGTTTCAGCTATTTTATACTTAATGGATTATATAAAATTGTCAAAAAAGTAAAGTAGTGGATTGCTAACAATAAGTATTTATTCTTGTTTAAGTTTAGGTTAGTGCTTGATACATTAACGTCTCTATTCTAGTTAGTGGATTCGATTTTTCAAGCATTTGGATGGCGTTTACATAACTCAAGTGATATAATTAGTTACTAGAATTTTTGTAACTATTAAAGGAGTATTATCAATGAAAAAAGCAATGTTAATTATAAACCCTACCTCTGGTGGGGAAAAGGCTTTGGATTATAAGGTCAAGCTGGAGAATAAGGCCAAAGATTATTTTGAGCACGTGGAAACCAAAATTACTGAAAAAGCGCTGGATGCAACACACTTTGCTGAGGAAGCCTCTCGTGAGCAGTACGATGCAGTGGTTGTTTTCGGTGGAGACGGGACTGTCAATGAAGTCATTTCGGGTATTGCTGAGAGAGACTACATTCCTAAGTTAGGGATTATCCCAGGCGGTACAGGTAACCTCATTACGAAACTGTTGGAAATCAATCAAGACATCGATGGTGCGATTGATGAACTTGATTTTAACTTAACCAACAAGATTGATATCGGTAAAGCAAATGATAACTATTTTGGTTATATCTTTAGTATCGGTTCTCTGCCTGAGGCGATTCACAATGTGGAGATCGAGGACAAGACAAAATTCGGTATATTAGCCTATGCTGTAAATACCATGAAGTCTGTGATGACGGATCAGGTCTTTAACATTAAGGTTGAGACAGAAAATGGAAATTATGATGGTGAAGCGAGTCATGTTTTGGTTCTCTTGACAAATTACTTCGCTGATAAGAAAATCTTTGAAGAAAACAAAGACGGCTATGCCAATATTTTGATTCTAAAAGATGCTTCTCTATTCTCTAAATTATCCGTCATTCCTGATTTACTAAAAGGCGATGTTGTCGGCAATGATAATATTGAGTATATCAGAGCTCGTACTATTAAAATTTCTTCAGATAGTGAGTTGGAGTCAGATGTTGATGGCGATAAGTCGGATAACCTACCTGTAGAGATTAAGGTACTGGGCCAGCATATTGAAGTTTTTTCACAACCGAAAGAGTAGAAGATAGAAACAAGTTTGTCTTTCACTGAGAAATAAAGTTTTATATCAAAGATTGGAGGAAGGATGAATTCTCTATTTGATGAATTTCGAACAATTTGTTCTCATTTAAACCAAGTTGGAATCACACCCACGCTCATGGGGTCTTTGGGTTTTGAATACCGTTCAAATGAAGATTGGGAGCCGTCTGACATTGACATTCATGTCTCTGGAGATCCTAGAGGCTGGGAAGCGCCTGATCATCTCAGGATTTATGACTGGGACAAGATAATGAAAGTGATGAACCACTTAGGCTATACCTTGGTAGATATTCACGAGCACGAATTCCAAAAAGATGATGTGAGCGTTGAATTTGGAAGTATCGATTCCTTACCTGATTTTGCAGGAGTTTCGAAATCAGATATAGAGTTGATTCATCTCGAGGACATCACGTTTCGTGTTCCAAGTTTGGAACAGTATTTCAGTATATACAAGGCTTCTTCCCAAGATTCCTATCGAAATGACCACAATAATAATAAAGATTTTAAAAAGATAGATTGGCTTGAAAGGCATTTGTAAATCATCAATCAGAAAGTAGTAGGTATTAAATCTTACTGCTTTTTTATATTCTCAAAAACAATCCACTCGAAACTACGGACAAGTCTTGAAAATAAAATTTTAAAGTAGTATACTAGAATCACAATAATGAAAACGTTTGCGCAGCAAGATGAATAAAAGTAAACTAGGAGACAGAACAATGGAATTAACAGCCATTTACCATAGACCAGAGTCAGAGTATGCGTACCTTTATAAGGATAAGACAATGCACATTCGTATCCGAACCAAGAAAGATGATATAGAAAGCATCAACTTGCATTATGGAGACACTTTTATCTTTTTAGAGGACCATTATGAAGCAATCAAGGAGATGGTCAAAGTAACTTCTGATGTCTTATTTGATTACTGGCAAGCGGAAGTTTCAGTTGGCTATGCACGACTCCAGTATCTCTTTGAACTCAAGGATAAGCAGGGTCAGAGTATTTTGTATGGCGATAAGGGATGTGTTGAAAATACGCTAGAAAACCTTCATTATGAAGGAAATGGCTTTAAAATTCCGTATATCCATGAGATTGATGCTTGCCATGTTCCTGACTGGGTAGCAGAGATGGTATGGTACCAGATTTTCCCAGAACGCTTTGCTAATGGCAATCCTGAGATTTCACCTGAAGGTGCGCTAGCTTGGGATTCCTTTATCAAGCCAAAGACGAGCGATTTCTTTGGTGGTGATTTACAGGGCATTATTGACCATCTGGATTACTTGCAAGACTTAGGGATTACAGGTCTTTATCTCTGTCCGATTTTTGAATCCCCAAGCAATCACAAGTATAATACGACGGATTATTTCGAAATAGATCATCATTTTGGAGATAAGAAAATTTTTCGTAAACTGGTGGAGGAGGCCCATCAGAGAGGGATGAAAATCATGCTGGACGCTGTTTTCAATCATATCGGGGATCAGTCTCTGCAGTGGCAGGATGTTCTCAAGCATGGTGGAAAGTCGGAATATAAAGACTGGTTCCATGTTCAAGAGTTCCCAGTAACCAAAGATAAGCTGGGGAATCCAAGAAAGCTCCCTTATCATACCTTTGCCTTTGCCAGCTATATGCCCAAGCTCAATACGGCAAATCCTCAAGTAAGGGACTATTTACTAAGCGTTGCGACCTACTGGATTGAAGAGTTTGATATCGATGCTTGGCGCTTGGATGTGGCTAATGAAGTGGACCACCAATTTTGGCGAGATTTCCGGAAGGCTGTCCTGGCTAAAAAGCCTGACCTTTATATTCTTGGAGAAGTCTGGCATACTTCACAGCCTTGGCTAAATGGCGATGAATTCCACGCAGTCATGAATTATCCTCTCTCCGACAGCATCAAGGATTATTTCTTGCGAGGGACTAAGAAGTCACCTCAATTCATCGATGAGATCAATAGCCAATCAATGTACTATAGACAACAGATTTCGGAAGTGATGTTCAATCTTTTGGATTCGCACGATACGGAGCGGATTTTGGCTACTGCCAAGGGAGATGCCCAACTGGTTAAGTCTGCCCTAGCTTACCTCTTTCTACAAAGAGGGACACCGTGTTTCTACTATGGAACAGAGTTGGGGTTAGGTGGAGGGCCAGATCCAGATTGTCGTCGTGTCATGCCTTGGGAACGTGTTTCCGACAGTAATGACATGCTTAATTTTATGAAGAAGTTGATTCAGCTTCGTAAGGAGGTTTCAGGCATTATCCAACATGGCACCTATAGCCTAAAAGAAATTAAGCCGGACGTGCTAGCTCTTGAATGGGATTATGATGGACAAAAGGTCCAAGCTATTTTTAACCAATCAAGTGAAAACTATCTTGTAGACCGTGATTCTGTAGTGCTAGCCAGTCATTGCCAAGAATTGGGACTGCAACTGGCGATTTTGCCTAAAGGTTTCGTCATTCAATAAAAAATAGGATTAAAAAGGCTGTAATGAATGGGTGATTCGTGCGGTCTTTTTTTGACTTATGTAGTATAATATAGCTAAGTCAACGATTACTAGCTGAATGATTAGTGAATGGTGTTTAAAATGAAAAAGAGACTTGTAGTCTAGAAGGAGAATTGCATGAAACGAACGAGAAAAGTAGTAGCCTTGGGACTGTGTTTGCCCTTATTTCTTGGCTTGGCTGCTTGTCAGCAAAATAATACGAGCACTGAAGCTGCAAATCAGACACAGACCAGTTCAGATAAAGTTCCTTGGACGGCTTCATATTCCAATCTAAACGGTCAAGTCAGTACCGAAGAGGTCAAATCTCTCTTATCAGCTCACTTGGACCCAAATAGTGTTGATGCATTTTTCAATCTTGTCACCGCCTATAATGCGACAGTCGGCTCTACTGGCTTAAGTGATGATTTTGCCTCCTTTACGAAGACAGAATACGACGTAGAGAAAATCAGCAATCTTTGGAATCAAAAAAAGGGTGACTTTGTCGGAACCAACTGCCGTATCAATAGCTATGCGCTCTTGAAAAATTCAGTCACGATCCCAAAACTTGAAAAGAATGATCAGCTTCTTTTCGTGGATAACGATGCTATCGATAAGGGAAAGGTGTTTGATGCAAAAGATAAGGAAGAGTTTGATATTCTATTTTCTAGGGTAGCGACGGAAGCAACGATGGATGTAAAAGTTCATGCGCAGAAGATGGAGAAATTCTTCTCACAGTTTCAATTCAATGATAAAGCTCGAATGTTGTCTGTTGTGTTGCATGATAATTTGGATGGAGAGTATCTTTTTGTTGGGCACGTAGGTGTTTTAGTGCCAGCTGAGGAGGGTTTCTTATTTGTAGAGAAACTGACTTTTGAAGAGCCTTATCAAGCAATTAAGTTTGAGAGCAAGGAAGATTGTTACAAGTATTTAGCTACAAAGTATGCGGATTATACAGGTGATGGACTGGCCAAACCTTTCATTATGGATAATGAAAAGTGGGTTGAAGGATATTAAGCTAGGCAAGGGAGAAGTAGTATGGAGACAGTAGTAGCACTTTTAGTTGTCATTCTTATCGGATTCTGGGCTGTAAACATTCTCAAGCCTCGTAAGGCAAATCAAAAAGAAAGATTTTTAGGCTATATGCAGCGCTATGATATAGAAGGTGAGGGTTATCAGTCAGAAGTCTGGGAAGTGACGGAAGATGAGAATGAGAAATAAGGAGGAGAGTCCAAAAACAGTAGATATCTTGCCTTTTTCAAGAAAGGGGACCAATAGGAGGAAACATTATGGGAATGATTGCTAATTATCAATATCTGTCTGACAATGAATTAAGCCAAATAAAGCGGTATTCTCGTCAGGAAGAGGAATTGCTTGACTTGGTAGAGGATTATCCTGAGGGAAATGATACGTTGATAGATATTGACAAAATGTGGGATGCCTTGCTCTTTGTTATGACAGGTTTTAATAGTTCAGAATTTATGGATGACGACCCCTTGAGAGAAGCTGTCTTGGGAGTGACTCCTTTAGAAAATGTATCGGAGTATATAGCCTATACTGAACACTCAAAGATAACTGAAATTGTCCAAGCTTTAGAGAATTTTGATATGGATAAGGCTCTGGCTGACTTTAGCATGGAAGCATGCAAGAAGGCAGATTTGTATCCCGATATTTGGGATTATCTTGATGAAGAGGAAGAAATCAAGGATGATATTCGAACCTGTTTTGTAAAAATGAAAAACTTTTATAAGAAAATCTTAACTCTCAAAGGAAATGTCTTAGTGACTATTTGTTAACTACTTTTACCACTGTTAGTCAGGTGCCTGATGAATGCACATCTAGAAAATCGTACACCTGATGATTTGTCTGGTGAAGGAAATATTCCAAAGTATAGTTGGACGGAATAGGTAGAAATTGGTTATAGAATTTGTAAGCATAATAGATTTTAAACTTTAAGATGGAGGACTAAAGAGATGGGAAGAATTGAATGGGAAAATGCCAAGACACGTTTAGATGCCTTGCTTGTCATTGATGAGTATCGAACAGATCCAAATGAGACCTGGCTTCGATTGATCGTTAAGACTGAGGGAAGCTATGGGGTTCGTTACCTTATCGACAATGGTTCTGGTGATTCTCTAGATGTGATGTTCACTGATAAAATGATCCTTATAAAGGGCTTTGATCATGAAAGCAGTTTGAGTCAATTTGCTGCGGATGAGTGGAATCAAGACATCATAGACGGATTTTATAAAGGACTGGATGTAAAGTATCAAAACCTATATTCAGAAGAGCAAAAAGATGAAACAACTTTCTTTATCTGGTATGACGGTCAAGAGCATCAAAATACCTACCAAGAGCAGGACGGTGGCGAATGGTTGTTATCCTATTTCTTTGACAGTTTTGAGAAATTTCATGAGTTTGTGACGGATTACTATTCAATTACTGTAGATGAGGATTTACTTAGAAAACTTTACAATCAAGGACAGCTTTCAGAAGTAGAATTGGAGCAGTTGATTCGCACTTCCTAGCTAGAAATGTGTATAAAATCTGATGAAAAGAACTGATTTTCAATATCAAGTTATACTTTAAGATTATTGAAGCAGCTAATGGTTGTAGTTTCTTTTTTCTTATGTCTATAACGCTTTAAAGCGATTTCTTTTTATTGTTGAATAATATTTTGCGAACAAAAAAAGAAATTCTTTAAAAAAGTTTCACAAAATCCTTTACAAGCTCTTGTAAACATGATATAGTTATAAGGCTTAGAAAATGAGAAGATGTTTTCTAGCAAATATAAACCCGAGTAAAAAATGCCTACGGACAGGCAGGGTTGAATGCCGAAGCGTGGTTGAAAAGCCACATTATTGATAGGGTTAAAAGCCTACTTTTATAAGTTGATGTTAGGACACTTGTCCTAATTCATAAATTTTAGTGTGGTGAAAGCACACGTCATCTTGTGAAACGATCAATAAAGTACGTAATATTTGCTACTAGAGAGTTAGGAAACATCGGGAACAGACATACTCAACAGAAACCAAAATAAACACGTCAGAAGATTGCAGAGCAGGTGAAAACCTGCTCTTTTTTCATAAGTCAACCTTAGTCAACCTTTAGTCACCTTTATCTTCTTGAGGTGCTAAAAATATGGTAAAGGAGTATGTCTTGAAGAAGTTAGATCAAAACCAAGCCCCAATTTACGAGGCCTTGGTCAAGCTACGCAAGAAAAGGATTGTTCCCTTTGATGTGCCAGGTCACAAGCGTGGACGAGGAAATCCAGAACTTGTCGAACTGTTAGGGGAAAAATGTGTTGGTATTGATGTCAATTCGATGAAACCCTTGGATAATCTAGGCCATCCCATTTCGATTATTCGGGATGCAGAGGAGTTGGCAGCAGATGCTTTTGGAGCAGCCCACGCCTTTCTCATGATTGGGGGAACAACCTCATCAGTTCAGACCATGATTCTTTCGACCTGTAAGGCAGGAGATAAGATTATTCTGCCACGAAATGTCCACAAATCTGCTATCAATGCGCTGGTTCTATGTGGTGCCATTCCCATCTATATCGAGATGAGTGTAGATCCTAAAATTGGCATTGCTTTAGGTCTTGAAAATGAACGGGTGGCCCAGGCCATTAAGGAACATCCAGATGCTAAAGCTATCCTAATCAACAATCCTACTTACTATGGAATTTGTTCGGACCTCAAGGGTTTAACGGAAATGGCCCATGAAGCGGGCATGCTGGTTTTAGTGGATGAAGCCCATGGAGCGCATTTGCATTTTACAGACAAATTGCCATTGTCAGCTATGGATGCTGGAGCTGATATTGCGGCGGTCTCTATGCATAAGTCTGGTGGGAGTTTGACTCAGAGCTCCATTTTACTTCTTGGGGAGCAGATGAATCCTGAGTACGTTCGTCAGATCATCAACCTGACCCAATCAACATCTGCCTCTTACCTACTTATGTCTAGTTTGGATATTTCTCGACGAAACTTAGCTCTTCGTGGTAAAGAGTCTTTTGAAAAAGTCATTGAGCTCTCCGAGTACGCTCGTCGTGAAATCAATGCTATCGGTGGTTACTATGCCTACTCAAAAGAATTGATAGACGGTGTGTCAGTCTGTGATTTTGACGTGACCAAGCTGTCAGTGTACACTCAGGGGATTGGGTTAACAGGTATCGAGGTTTATGACCTCCTACGAGACGAATACGATATTCAGATCGAGTTTGGGGATATTGGCAATATATTGGCCTATATTTCAATTGGTGACCGCATCCAAGACATTGAGCGTCTGGTTGGTGCTTTAGCTGATATTAAGAGACTTTACTCACGAGATGGAAAGGACTTGATAGCTGGAGAATATATTCAACCCGAGTTGGTCCTGTCTCCTCAGGAAGCCTTTTATTCAGAGAGAAGAAGTTTAACATTGGATGAATCCGTTGGACAGGTCTGTGGGGAATTTGTCATGTGTTATCCTCCAGGAATTCCAATCCTAGCTCCAGGTGAACGCATTACACTAGAAATTGTAGACTATATCCAATTTGCCAAGGAACGTGGTTGCTCCCTCCAAGGGACGGAAGATCCAGAGGTCAATCATATCAACGTCATTAAGAGAAAGGAGAACTAGATGGATTTATGGTTTTCTGAAGTTCATACTCCAGATGTGAAATTGTCCCTGAGAACAGCCAAGCAACTCTACGCTGGTAAGAGTGAATGGCAGGATATCGAAGTATTAGATACGCCAGCTTTTGGGAAAATACTGATTTTAAATGGGCACGTCTTGTTTTCAGATGCGGATGATTTTGTCTACAATGAAATGACCGTCCACGTACCCATGGCTGTCCATCCTAATCCTAAGAAAGTATTGGTTATTGGGGGTGGCGACGGCGGTGTTGCCCAAGTTTTGACACTGTATCCAGAATTGGAACAAATCGATATCGTTGAACCAGATGAAATGCTGGTTGAGGTTTGTCGTGAATATTTCCCAGATTTTGCTGCTGGATTAGATGACCCTCGTGTTACCATTTACTATCAAAATGGACTGAGATTTTTACGAAACTGTGAGGATGATTACGATATCATTATCAACGATGCGACAGATCCATTTGGACATACGGAAGGGCTCTTTACTAAGGAATTTTACGGAAACAGTTACAGAGCCTTGAAAGAGGACGGAATCATGATCTATCAGCATGGGAGTCCCTTCTTTGACGAGGATGAGTCAGCTTGCCGAAGCATGCACCGCAAGGTCAATCAAGCCTTTCCAATCAGTCGGGTCTATCAGGCGCATATCCCAACCAGTCCAGCTGGCTATTGGTTGTTTGGATTTGCATCGAAAAAATACCATCCTGTCAAAGATTTTGACAAGGAAGGCTGGAAAAAACGCCAGCTTTTCACAGAATACTACACTGCAAACTTACACGTGGGAGCCTTTATGTTGCCCAAGTATGTTGAGGACATTTTAGAAGAAGAGGAAGGGAAAAAATGAGTCGTTTATTAGTTATTGGATGTGGGGGCGTTGCCCAAGTTGCTATTTCAAAGATTTGCCAAGATAGCGAAACCTTTACAGAGATTATGATTGCTAGCCGTACCAAGTCAAAATGTGATGACTTGAAGGCTAAACTGGAAGGTAAAACAAGTACAAAGATTGAGACAGCTGCCCTTGACGCTGACAAGGTTGAAGAAGTGATTGCCTTAATTGATAGCTACAAACCAGAAGCTGTTTTGAACGTAGCTTTACCATATCAAGATTTAACCATTATGGATGCTTGCTTGGCAACAGGTATCCACTATATCGATACCGCCAACTATGAGGCTGAGGACACAGAAGACCCAGAATGGCGTGCCATTTATGAGAAACGTTGTGAGGAACTAGGTTTTACAGCCTATTTTGACTACTCATGGCAGTGGGCTTATCAGGAGAAATTCAAAGAAGCAGGCTTGACAGCTCTTCTTGGATCTGGATTTGACCCAGGTGTGACCAGCGTCTTTTCTGCCTACGCCCTTAAACACTATTTTGATGAAATCCACTATATCGACATTTTAGACTGTAATGGTGGTGACCACGGTTATCCATTTGCAACAAACTTTAACCCAGAAATCAACCTCCGCGAGGTTTCTGCGCCAGGTTCTTACTGGGAAGATGGAAAATGGGTCGAAGTCGAAGCCATGTCAATCAAGCGTGAGTACGATTTCCCTCAGGTTGGACAAAAAGACATGTATCTCCTTCACCATGAAGAAATCGAATCATTGGCCAAAAACATTCCAGGTGTTAAACGGATTCGTTTCTTTATGACTTTTGGCCAATCTTATCTAACGCACATGAAATGCTTGGAAAACGTTGGTCTCCTTCGTACGGATGCTATTAACTTTAATGGACAGGACATTGTACCGATTCAATTCTTAAAAGCCTTGCTTCCTGATCCAGCCAGCCTTGGCCCACGTACAGTTGGAAAAACCAATATCGGCTGTATCTTTACAGGTGTCAAAGACGGTGTTGAAAAGACTATCTATATCTACAATGTTTGCGACCATCAGGAATGTTACGCAGAAGTTGGTTCACAAGCAATTTCTTACACAACAGGCGTTCCAGCCATGATTGGGACCAAATTAGTGATGAACGGAACTTGGAAACAACCTGGAGTTTACAACCTTGAAGAGTTGGATCCAGATCCATTCATGGAAGCTTTGAATGAGTACGGATTGCCTTGGGTTGTGGTAGAAAATCCGCAAATGGTGGACTAATGAAGTTAGAACAAGTACCCACACCAGCTTACGTCATTGATTTGGCCAAGTTAGAAGCAAACTGTCGCATTCTACAATATGTTCAGGAAGAAGCGGGCTGCAAGGTTTTACTGGCCCAGAAGGCTTATTCTCTCTACAAAACCTATCCCTTGATTAGCCAGTACCTATCTGGTACGACGGCTAGTGGTCTCTATGAGGCTAAGCTAGCTAGAGAAGAGTTTCCGGGGGAAGTCCATGTATTTGCACCTGCTTTCAAGGATGCAGACTTGGAGGAATTGCTGGAGATAACGGACCATATCGTCTTTAACTCAGAGAGACAGTTGCGTAAACATGGTCCTCGTTGCCGAGAGGCTGGTATCAGTGTCGGTTTGCGCCTCAACCCTCAATGTTCTACCCAAGGTGATCACGCGCTCTATGATCCTTGTGTACCTGGATCCCGTTTTGGAGTCACTATAGACAAGATTCCTAGTGATTTGCTGGACTTGGTGGATGGTCTTCATTTTCATACCCTTTGCGAGCAGGGGGCAGATGATTTAGAGACAACCTTGAAAGCAGTCGAAGCGCAGTTTGGTCCTTATTTACATGAGGTCAAATGGCTCAATATGGGTGGTGGACACCACATCACTAGAGAAGACTATGATGTGGATTTGCTAATTTCTGAAATCAAGCGTATCCAAGAAACTTACAATCTTGAAGTCTATATCGAGCCGGGAGAAGCTATTGCTCTCAATGCGGGTTATCTAGCAACTGAAGTATTGGACATTGTCGAAAACGGTATGGATATTTTGGTTTTAGATGCCTCCGCGACCTGCCATATGCCTGATGTACTTGAAATGCCCTATCGTCCACCTTTGAGAAATGGATTTGAACCGCAGGAAAAAGCCCATACCTATAGACTTTCTTCCAATACCTGTCTGACGGGTGATGTGATTGGCGATTATAGCTTTGAAAATCCAATCCAAATCGGTGATAGACTTTATTTTGAAGATATGGCTATTTACTCCTTTGTCAAAAATAATACCTTTAACGGTATTGGCTTGCCAAGTCTCTATCTTATGAACGAGCAGGGGGACTGCAGCTTAGTCAAAGCCTTCGACTATCAAGACTTTAAAGGGAGATTATCATGATAGAAACTCCAAAAAAATTAGGCTTTCGTATGCCAGCAGAATATGAACCCCATCATGGTACCCTCATGATCTGGCCGACTCGACCAGGTTCGTGGCCCTTTCAAGGAAAGGCTGCCAAAAGAGCATTTAGCCAAATTATAAAAAACATAGCCCAAGGGGAAAGAGTCTATCTCTTGGTGGATCAGGCTCATCTATCTGAAGCCCAATCCTATCTAGGAGACAAGGTCGTTTATTTAGATATTCCGACAAATGATGCCTGGGCGCGTGATACGGGGCCGACTATTCTTGTCAATGATAAAAGAGAAAGATTGGCAGTCGATTGGTCTTTTAATGCCTGGGGTGGTGCTGTCGATGGTCTTTATCAAGATTATGAAGAGGATAACCAAGTAGCCAGTCGTTTTGCAGAAGTTTTAGAGATACCTGTTTATGATGCCAAACCTTTTGTACTGGAAGGCGGCGCGATCCATAGCGATGGTCAAGGGACCATTCTTGTGACTGAAAGCTGCTTACTCAGTCCTGGACGCAATCCCCACCTGTCTAAAGAGCAAATTGAAAACACCTTATTAGAGAGCCTTGGCGCTGAAAAAGTTATTTGGCTTCCTTATGGTATTTATCAGGACGAAACCAATGAACACGTTGACAATGTTGCAGCCTTTGTTGGTCCTGCAGAACTTGTTTTAGCTTGGACAGACGACAAAAGCGATCCTCAGTATGCCGTGTCTGCAGCTGATCTTGTGCTTTTAGAAAAAGAAACAGATGCAAAAGGGCGTACCTTCACCATTCATAAATTGCCAATCCCAGCGCTTCATCAAGTTGTAACCGAAGAGGATTTGTCAGGCTACATCTATGAAGAAGGGGAAGAAGAGCGTTATGCAGGTGAACGTCTTGCAGCTTCCTATGTCAATTTCTATATTGCAAACAAGTCTGTCTTAGTGCCCCAGTTTGAGGATGTAAACGACCAAGTGGCCCTAGATATCCTCAGCAAGTGTTTCCCAGACCGTAAGGTCGTAGGAATTCCAGCCAGAGATATTCTCTTAGGTGGTGGCAATATTCACTGTATCACCCAACAAATCCCAGAATAGGAGAAAAAGATGAGAAATGTAAAAGTTGCAGCGATCCAGATGCAATGCGCCAAGGATGTGGCGACAAATATCCAAACAGCGGAACGTCTAGTACGTCAAGCTGCAGAACAAGGCGCACAAATTATTCTCTTGCCCGAGTTGTTTGAACGTCCCTATTTCTGTCAGGAACGCCAGTATGACTACTACCAGCATGCTCAGTCGGTGACAGAAAATACAGCCATTCAGCATTTTAAAACCATTGCCAAGGAGCTAAAGGTCGTTTTACCCATCAGTTTCTACGAGAAAGATGGCAATGTCTTGTATAACTCAATCGCCGTCATTGATGCTGATGGAGAAGTGCTGGGCGTTTATCGGAAGACCCACATACCAGATGATCATTATTATCAAGAAAAATTTTACTTTACGCCTGGTAACACTGGTTTCAAGGTCTGGGATACTCGCTATGCTAAGATTGGGATTGGCATCTGTTGGGATCAATGGTTTCCTGAAACGGCGCGCTGTCTTGCGTTGAATGGGGCAGAATTGCTCTTTTACCCAACCGCTATCGGTTCAGAGCCTATCTTAGATACGGATAGTTGCGGTCACTGGCAACGTACCATGCAAGGGCACGCAGCAGCAAATATTGTCCCAGTCATTGCAGCCAATCGTTACGGTTTGGAAGAAGTCACTCCTAGTGAGGAAAATGGCGGACAGAGTTCTAGTCTTGACTTCTACGGTTCCTCCTTTATGACGGATGAAACAGGAGCTATTCTAGAGAGAGCTGAAAGACAAGGAGAAGCTGTTCTGTTAGCAACTTATGACCTTGATAAGGGAGCAAGCGAGCGCCTAAATTGGGGACTGTTTCGTGATAGAAGACCCGAAATGTACCAACGAATTACGGACTAGAAGGTAAATTTCATAATAAACATTTAATATTCATGCCTGTCTTACAAAAATGTAAGATAGGCTTTTTAAATGTAAGATAGGTGTACGATTATACGCGGAAATGTATGCTATACTCTATGTAGATAAAAAAGAAAGAGGTTTATTATGAAAAAATGGAATGCGACACAGTTGAAGTATCTGATGGCGGCAGTAATGGTTCTGGACCATATCCCTCATATCACCGGGATCGTTTCTCCTTTGTGGGAAGGTATCTTTCACGCCTTGACCCGTTGTGTGGGAGTTTGGTTTGCGTATATGGCTATGGAAGGTTTTATCTATACTCGAAACTTGAAAAACTACCTCATCCGTCTCTGGTCTTGGGCGCTGATCATGTTTGCTGGAAATAGCCTTCTCAATACTCTGTTTGCCTCTAAGGGTGTAATGGTTACTAATAATATTTTCTTGACTTTGGCCATCGGTGTTACCATGCTTTGGATTGGTTTTCCCAGAAAAGAGTTGGATAAAAAGGAGAAGTTGTGGCGTCGTATTGGGCTTGCTGGGCTCTTGATTTTCGGGTGTCTTTTTACTGAGGGGGGCATCACCATGCTACCATTTCTCTTGATTAGTTACTCTTGTCGAAATCGCAAGGGCTTGCGAAATCTCCTCTATGCCTTTCTGTGGGCCTTCTTGTTAGTGACTTCCATCCAAATTTACGACACTTGGCACCAAACACTGGAAATGATGCTTTACAATTCTGACTGGCTCTTTATCACCGTCTTTCCTTTTATGGCTTTGTATAATGGACAGCGAGGAAAAGAAACTAGTTGGAGTAAATATTTCTTTTATATTTTCTACCCAGCGCATCTATGGATTATAGCCTTGATTGCTTATTTAGTTAAGTAGATTCAATACTCATTAGCTCCTTCTTGCTTAAAATGTGAGAGGAGCTTTTCTGTATCTGGAATTCCCAACAAAACATGTTATAATAGTTTTAGAAAGGACGAGGTTTATGGCGAGCATACTTGTAATTGAAGATAATAATGAAATCCAGGAAATCTTAAGAACCCTTCTTGCAGAGGAACACGAGGTGATTCAAGCATTTTCTGGGACAGAAGGTATCATGCAATTTGACAAAGGTGGCATTGATCTCGTCTTGCTAGATATCATGCTCCCTGGGAAAAATGGCGACCAAGTCTTGCAAGCTATTCGACAAACTAGTCAGACTCCGGTCATCATGCTTACTGCTTTAGGTGATAAAAAGCTCATCAGCCAATATCTACTAGACGGTGCCAATGATTATGTAGTAAAACCTTTTGATTTGGACGAAGTCTTTGCCAGAGTCACCGTGCAATTACGCCAAAGTGGTGAACATCAGTCAGGAGATCGAAGAGAAATTGATAACTTCGTACAAAACTTTAAAAATATCCAGTTCGATGCGGATAGTTTTGAAATAAGTAACGCAACTGAAACCATTCGCCTTGCAAAGAAAGAGTGTCAGATTCTCCAAATGTTGCTCCAGTACCCTAAAAAGATCTTCACCAAGGAAGAACTCTATGAATTGATTTGGGAAGAAAGTTACCTGCCTGGAGACAATACGCTCAACACCCATCTAAGCAATCTCCGTAAAAAACTGCATCAACTGGATCCAAATCACGAGTACATCGAAACCGTTTGGGGAGTTGGTGTTCGATTAAAAGGAGATAAGTAATGATTTACATTTTGATATCTATATTGCTCCTCATTAACATCATTTTGGCGATTTCTTTGATTCGCTATCATATAGCAATTAGAGATTTAAGCAGACAAATCGAAGAAAAGATTCGCTCTGGTAGCATGAAGAGGATCGGTGTAAATTTCTTTTCAAAGACCATTTTGCGTCTACATAACCAAATTGAGAATCTATTTCAAGAAGTGGAGCAAAACCAGCTAATCATGAAGCGTGAAAAACGCACCCTAGATATGGCAATCAGTAACATTGCTCATGATATTCGGACACCTTTAACAATCGCTTCAGGATACACTCAGCAACTAATAAAACACCCCGATAATAGTTCAGAAACCTTAAATAAAATAGCCCATCATCAGGATTTGGTTTCCAAACGGTTGGAGGCTCTCCTCGAATACCGTCATTTGATGGAAGGCGCAGTCAAACCGAAACTGGAAGAACCTGATTTATCAACTTTTATAACGAAAAAGACTTTAGCTTATTACGACGTTTTTCAATCTTCACATATTGTTCTTGATTTTAACGTTGAACCAGGATTGAAAACGACGACTGATGAGGACTTGCTTGATCGAATTATACAAAACCTCCTTGGAAATGTTCTCAAGCACGGCAAGGAGAAGGCTCGACTTTCCTTGAAAAAGGAAGAAAATAGACTTGTTTTGGAAATTGATAATCTAGTCAAAAAACCTATCAAGAATATAGACAATCTCAGCAATCGTTTTTATTCTGAAAATATGTCAGATACCGAAGAATCCTCTGGTTTAGGTCTCTATATTACTGAGGAATTAGTTCATCTTCTTGGAGCGGATATGAAGCTAGCCACTGATGGAGAATGGTTTTCAGTCTTTATTTATCTTTAACAGAAGAAACCTCCTCTATATCCTAGAGGAGGTCCTTTTTATAAGCTTTTCTTCTTGAAAATAATCAGTCCACTGAAAGAGAAGAAAAGTATGACTGTTACGCAAACCGTGATGGTATAGAGAATAGCTTGACTATTAGTGGTCATAGCATAGGCAAAATCTAGAATTAAATATCTAAGAATTTCAATGTCTGGGAAAACAAGAATTGGAATAGAAAGGACGATAGAGCTAATCAGATAACCAATAAATACGGCAAGATAAGAATGAGTTAGGTAGAGAATAAAGGAGACAATCGAAAGCCAAGCGAGAAGGCATAGAAATTGAAGGGAAATCGTCAAGAGGAGATTAGTAACAAAACCATCAGGTATTGTACCAAGTCCATTTAGTAGAGTCGCGGGAATAAAGGCAATCACAAGACTTGTGATGAGTTGTAAGAGAGCGATACTTGCTAGTACAAAGAATTTAGCAAGGAAAAATTCTGTACGAGAAACACCAACTGTCAAACTATTTTTATAAAGCTTGCCGATTAGATCGACCCCAAGAACTAAACACACTAGAATAATACAGAGGAAAACGAGGTTTGAGCCGTTATTTGACGCGTTGATTAGAGCTTCTATCCCATTCCAACCATGGGTAGGAAGCTCAGGTGGTGCTGCTTGAACTGACATTAGATGCCCTGTAGCGCCAATAGTAGCACCCAGTAACATAAGTACAAAGAGAATGAATTCTGTAATCCAGAATCCTTTGGAGCGGAAAAGACGGTAAAAATCTGCTTGAATGGTATGTATCATGATTTTTCTCCTATTCTACCAATTGGGTGAAGTATTCTTCTAGGTTTTGACGGGCAAAGTAAATCTCATCAATAGCAACATCGGACAAAGTTAGTTGCTTGAGAATCTGTTTAACATCTTGTTCATTACCAAAGATATGGATTTCATTTTCAGGGTTTACAACCTTAAACTGGAGCTGGATTTGTTCTTTCAATACCTGACAAGCTCTTTCTTTATCACTTGTTTTAAGCACAATATAATCCTCACTCAGTGTTTCAAATTCAGCTTTACTGATTTCACGGATAATCTTACCTTGATCCAGAATACCAAAGCGATTAGCTAAGAGATAGAGTTCTGACAAGATATGACTAGAGATGAGTATAGTTATGCCTTTTTCTTGATTGAGTCGCTGGATCATGAGACGAAATTCTTTGATTCCAATCGGATCGAGACCATTAATAGGTTCATCAAGAATCAGGAAGTCGGGTTTTGTTAGGAGGGCAATGGCGATACCAAGTCTTTGTTTCATTCCTAGTGAGAAATCACGAAAGACTTTTTTACCTGTATCTGACAAGCCAACATAGTCCAAGGTCTCCTGAATCACCTTATCAGCATTTGGAATATGACGTATCATACAATAATATTTAAGGTTTTGATAAGCTGTCAAGTGATTGTGAGCTACAGGTGATTCGATAACTGAACCTACTCGAGATAAGGCCTTGGTCCACTCATTTTGTTCTTGGCTAGAGAAGAGGGAAACTGTACCTTTGTCCGCAAACAATAATTGAGTAATTATTTTGATAAGAGTAGTTTTACCTGCTCCGTTTTTTCCAATTAGACCATAAATATCTCCCTCTTTTATGGTTAGACTAAGATCTTGAAGAATAGCTTGGTTAGCAAATTGTTTGGTCAGTCCATGAATTTCGAGTACTGTTTTCATGATTTTCTCCTTTTGATTTATTTTTCTAACTTTAGTATAAGGTATAGAAATCAAAGAAACATCAAGTAATTCTAAAGAGTTTCTAAAGTTTTGTAATTCTTAAAAGAAACAAAACCCAGTTGATATGAACTGGGCTTTTTTTACTATAAAATATACTTCTCAATGGCACGCGCAACGCCGTCTTCTTCGTTGCTGGCTGTAACGTCATTAGCAAGGGATTTGACATGGTCGCTGGCATTTCCCATTGCAATGCCAAGTCCTGCAAACTGAAGCATTTCGATATCGTTATTGGCATCGCCCATGGCCATAATTTCTGAGGGCACGATCTTCAAAATCGCTGCTAGTCGAGAAAGAGCAGTAGCCTTTGTCGTTCCAAGTGGCATGGCTTCATAAATGACAGGCTGTGAACGAACTCCGCTAAATCGTTGGCAGAGTTCCTCAGCAAACCGTTGCTCAAAATCGTCTGTTTGCTCTTTGGTTCCTAAAAACATACCTTGGAACATTCGATATTTGCCACTGGTCGCCTCCTCAAGGGAGATTTCAGTCAGGTCTGAAAAGACTAGCTTGGCATCATTTTGAACGATTTGATTGGGCTTGCCACCGAGGACAAAATAATGTTCCTCATCAAAAAGAGTTAACTGGACGTCGCTTTTTTCAGCTAGGTCATAGAGGTATTCGATGTCAGCTGGACTGAGTTCTTGCCAGTCCACTAGACTCCAGTCACTGGTCTGGTGGGTTGAACAACCGTTATTGACAATAACATACTCATTCTGAAGGTCCAGTCCTAGTTTTTTATAGTAGGGAAGGACACCGAAAAGCGGGCGACCTGTACAGAGAACCAGTTTGACACCTTTTTCAATGGCTTGGTGAATGGCAGTGATGTGGGCTTGCGGGATTTCCTTAGCTTCATTGAGGAGGGTTCCGTCCATATCCAAGGCTAGTAGTTTAATCATAAGACTTCCTTTTCTAGGTGTTTTGCTTTTATTATAGCATATAGACTATGAAATGTCTGACAGAATTGTAACATTTGACTTTCCTTTTCTTGAAAAACAAAATAAATTCATTTATAATATGTATACTTAATATTTAAGGAGAAATAATGTCAAAGTATCAATTTAATTCAATTTATAAAAACGATGAAACAGAGTCTACAGGTCTTCTGTTCATCAAAGTCTACAACAAGTGGGAAAGCAACTTAAAAAGAGTTTTGAAATCAGTTGGTCTTACTCTGCCTCAATTTATCGTTTTGACTTCGCTTTTGTTTCTGTCTAATAGAGAGGAATATGTAACGCAAGTTGATATCGCTCGGTTCACTGGTATGGATGTCATGACGGTTTCCCAGATTGTTAGGCTACTGGAGAAGAAGGACTACATTAAACGCGATCAACATCCAAAGGATAGTCGGGCAAAACTGGTCTCAGTGACGAAGTCTGGCGCAGAGAAGGTCAATCAAGCTTTACCTTTAGTAGAAGGGGTTGATGAAGAATTTTTTGAAAAACTATCTAACGATAGAGAAGTTTTTAATCGTTTGTTAGTAGAGTTGGAGGATAAAAATGCCTAGATATTGGGTTGGAGTTGTTTCAAAGAACCATGTTTTAAGAGGAGTTGAAGGGAATTTTTGCCAGGTCTGTCATGGAAAGGGCGGCCCCTTAAACCGTATGAAAAAAGGTGACTATTTTTTATACTATAGTCCAAAATACGATATGAACGGTCAAGATAAGTTACAGGCTTTTGTGGCCGTAGGTAAAATTACAGATGACAAAGCCTATCAAGTAGAGCAGTTCGAAGGATTCTTTCCCTTTAGACGAAATGTCGAGTATTATCAACCAGTCAAAGATTGCTCCATAGAAATAGCTAGACAACATCCTGAATGGAAAGACTATACTTCTCGACTTCGTTATGGACATTTTGAAGTTTCCAAAGACTTTTTCCTCTATATCTTTCAGCATATGAAAGTGGATGATGAAGGATGATTGATTTGCTAATTAAATGATTGTCAACTAGAATTTTGGATTTGGACTGTGAAGCGAACTTTGCTATAATAGAGTAAGAAACTTTGATAAAGCAAACGAGGCAGAGATGAAATTACTTTATACTGATATACGGTCTTCTTTGACTGAAATTTTAACAAGAGAGGCGGAAGAGCTAGTTGTCGCGGGCAAGCGGGTCTTCTACATTGCCCCCAACTCTCTTTCTTTTGAAAAGGAACGCGCCGTGCTGGAATGCTTGTCCCAGCAGGCTTCTTTTGCGATTACCGTCACGCGCTTTGCTCAAATGGCCCGTTATCTGGTCTTGAATGACTTACCTGCCAAGACCAGTCTTGATGATATTGGTCTTGGGATGGCTTTTTATAAGTGCCTTACGGAACTCGATCCCAAGGACTTACGTGTTTATGGTGCGATTAAGCAAGATCCTCAGTTTATCCAGCAGTTGATTGAACTTTATCACGAGATGACGACTGCTCAGATGAGTTTTTTGGACTTGGAGAGTTTGACAGATGAAGACAAGCGAGCAGACTTGCTCTTGATTTTTGAGAAAGTAACAGCCTATCTCAATCAAGGTCAGTTGGCTCAGGGAAGTCAGTTGTCCCATTTGATTGAGGCTATTGAGAATGGCAAGGTAAGTAGTGATTTTACTCAAATTGCCCTTGTCATTGATGGATTTACCCGTTTTTCTGCAGAGGAAGAGCGGATTGTGGATTTACTTCATGGCAAGGGTGTTGAGATTGTCATCGGGGCTTATGCTAGTAAAAAAGCCTATATCAGTCCGTTCTCTGAAGGGAATCTCTACCAAGCCAGTGTGGAATTTCTTCATCATTTGGGGGCAAAATACCAAACACCTGCTCAGGATCGTTCTCAGACTCATGAGAAAATAGATAGTTTTGACAAGGCATCTCGTTTGCTGGAGTCTTCTTATGATTTTTCAGAACTCGCTTTAGATGTCGATGAGAAAGATCGTGAAAATCTGCAAATCTGGTCTTGTTTGACACAAAAAGAGGAGTTGGAGTTAATAGCACGTAGCATTCGTCAGAAATTACATGACCATCCAGAACTGAGTTACAAGCATTTTCGTATTCTCTTGGGTGATGTGGCTTCTTACCAGCTATCACTGAAAACTATTTTTGACCAGTATCAGATTCCTTTCTATCTTGGTAGAAGTGAATCCATGGCTCACCATCCCTTAACCCAGTATGTCGAATCTATTTTGCGTTTGAAACGTTACCGTTTCCGTCAGGAAGATTTGATTAATCTCCTCAGAACTGGTCTGTATACTGACCTTAGCCAAGCGGATATTGATGCTTTCGAGCAATATCTCCGCTATCTTGGTATCAATGGCTTGCCAGCTTTTCAGCAGACCTTTACCAAATCCCACCATGGAAAATTTGATTTAGAGCGTTTAAATTCTCTTCGTCTGCGCGTTTTGGCGCCACTTGAAACCTTATTTGCCAGTCGAAAACAAAAGGCTGAAAATCTCTTGCAAAAGTGGAATACTTTTCTAAAAAATGCTGCTTTAAGCAAGCAGATGCAAGAATTGACAGCTACTATGGAAACACTAGAACAGGAAAGACAAGCCGAAGTTTGGAAAGCCTTCTGCCATGTTTTAGAACAATTTGCGACCGTTTTTTCCGGTTCACAAGTTAGTCTAGAGGACTTCCTGTCCTTGCTTCATTCTGGGATGAGTTTGTCCCAGTATCGCACCATTCCAGCAACTGTTGATACTGTTCTGGTGCAGAGTTACGATCTGATTGCCCCTCTGACCGCTGACTTTGTCTACGCCATTGGGCTGACTCAGGATTATTTACCCAAAATTGCGCAAAACACCAGTCTGTTAACAGACGAAGAAAGACAAAGCCTAAACCAAGCGACTGAAGAGGGAGCGCAATTACTGATTGCAAGTAGTGAAAATCTCAAGAAAAATCGCTATACTATGCTTTCCTTAGTTAATGCTGCCCGCAAGCAGTTGGTGTTATCAGCTCCAAGTCTTCTCAATGAAAATGAGAGTAAGGAATCGGCCTATCTTCAAGAGCTAGTCCATTTTGGATTTAGCCGGATAGAGAAGAAGATTCATCACAAAGGTCTGTCTAAGGATGATATGGGTTCTTATCACAGTCTCTTGTCTAGTCTAGTTGCCTATCATCAACAAGCTACTTCTAGTGAAAATGAGCAAGATGTCACCTTTGTCAAGGTTCTGGCGCGTGTGATGGGTAAAAAACTTGATCAAAAAGGTCTTGCAAATCCTGCTCTCCCAACCAGTCCAAGCAGCAAACCATTAGAGAAAGAGACCTTGCAGGCTCTCTATCCAGCTGACAAGGAGTTTTACCTGTCTACGTCTGGTTTGACAGAGTTTTACCGCAATGAATACAGTTATTTCCTCCGTTATGTCTTAGGTTTGCAGGAAGAATTGCGCCTGCGTCCAGATGCTCGCAGTCACGGGAATTTCTTGCACCGTATTTTTGAACGTGCCTTGAAACTACCTGCTGAAAATTCCTTTGATCAGCGTTTGGAGCAAGCTATCAAGGAAACCAGCCAAGAACGCGAATTTGAAGCTATTTATCAGGAAAGTTTGGAAGCCCAGTTTACCAAGGAAGTTCTACTTGATGTCGCGCGAACTACGGGCCACATCCTTCGTCATAATCCAGCTATCGAAACCATTCAAGAGGAGGCAACATTTGGTGGTAAAGATCAAGCCTTTATTCAATTGGATAATGGTCGCAGTGTCCATGTGCGAGGCAAGGTTGACCGTATTGACCGCCTGAAAGCTGATGGAGCGCTAGGAGTGGTGGACTATAAGTCTAGTTTGACCCAATTCCAGTTTCCTCATTTCTTTAATGGGCTTAATTCCCAACTGCCTACCTATCTTGCTGCCCTAAAAAGAGAAGGGGAGCAGAACTTTTTCGGTGCCATGTACTTGGAAATGGCTGAGCCTGTCCAATCTTTATTAGCTGTTAAAAGTCTGGCAGGAGCAGTAGCAGAAGTCAGCAAGTCTATGAAATACCAGGGACTCTTTTTAGAGAAAGAAAGCAGTCACTTGGGCGAATTTTACAACAAAAACAAGGCTAATCAGCTGACAGACGAGGAATTCCAGCTCTTATTGGACTACAATGCCCATCTTTACAAGAAGGCAGCTGAGAAGATTTTACAAGGTCAGTTCGCCATCAATCCATACACAGAGAATGGCAGAAGTATTGCCCCATACGTTCAACAACATCAGGCTATTACTGGCTTTGAAGCAAACTACCATCTAGGTCAAGCTCGTTTTCTAGAGAAGTTAGAGCTAGCTGATGGCAAACGACTGGTCGGAGAAAAACTCAAGCAAGCTTGGTTTGAAAAAATGAGAGAGGAGTTGAATCGATGAAGCCTATTTCCTTTTTAACTGAGGAAGAAATTAAAAAATTGCAAGAAGCAGAAGCGAGTTCGAGCAAGGAACAAAAGAAAACTGCCGAGCAAATCGAAGCCATTTATACCGAAGGGCAAAATATCCTTGTTTCAGCCTCTGCTGGTTCAGGGAAGACCTTTGTTATGGCCGAGCGCATTTTGGATCAATTGGCGCGAGGTGTGGAAATCAGCCAACTCTTTATCTCGACCTTTACCGTCAAGGCTGCTACTGAACTCAAGGAACGTTTGGAGAAAAAAATCAGCCAACAAATCCAAGAAACCGATGATCTCGATCTCAAACAACACTTGGGACGTCAATTGGCAGATCTACCAAACGCTGCCATCGGAACCATGGACTCTTTCACACAAAAATTCCTTGGCAAGCATGGTTATCTGATTGATATCGCACCGAATTTCCGTATTCTACAAAATGAAAGTGAACAGTTACTCTTAAAGAACGAAGTTTTTCATCAAGTTTTTGAAGAGCATTATCAAGGTGAGAATAAAGAGAAATTTAGTAGTTTGGTGAAGAACTTTGCTGGGCGTGGCAAGGATGAACGTGGTCTGCGCCAACAAGTCTACAAAATCTATGACTTTTTACAATCCACCAGCAGTCCCCAAAAATGGCTGAGCGACTCTTTTCTCAAAGGGTTTGAAGAAGCTGACTTTGCAATTGAAAAAGACAAACTGACCGAGCAAATCAAGCAGGCGCTTTGGGATTTGGAAAGCTTCTTCCGTTATCATCTGGATAACGATGCCAAGGAGTTTCCAAAAGCTGCCTATTTAGAAGCTGTGCAAGATGTTTTGGATGAAATTGGCTCCTTAAATCACGAGTCCGATAGTCAGACTTATCAAAAAGTTCTTTCACGTGTTGTCGCTATCTCGAAGGAGAAAAATGGTCGGGCTCTTGCTAACTCTAGTCGAAAGGCTGATTTGAAGCCACTTGCAGATGCTTATAACGAGGAGAGAAAATCCCAGTTTGCAAAACTTGGACAACTAGCAGACCAGATAACGATTCTCGACTATCAAGAACGTTTTCATGAAGACACCTGGGAGTTAGCTAAAACTTTTCAAAACTTTATGAGCGATTTTGTGGAGGCTTATCGTGAACGTAAACGCCAGGAAAATGCCTTTGAATTTGCTGATATTAGCCATTACACCATTGAAATTTTAGAGAATTTCCCACAAATTCGTGAGGCATATCAGGAACGTTTCCATGAAGTCATGGTCGATGAGTATCAGGATACCAACCACATTCAAGAACGAATGCTGGAATTGTTATCTAATGGTCAAAATCGCTTTATGGTGGGGGATATCAAGCAGTCCATCTACCGTTTCCGTCAGGCAGACCCGCAGATTTTCAATGAAAAATTCCAAAGCTATGCGCATAATCCTAAAGAGGGGAAGTTGATACTCCTCAAGGAAAATTTCCGTAGCAGTTCAGAAGTGCTATCAGCAACCAATGATGTTTTTGGACGCCTTATGGACCAAGAGGTCGGCGAAATCAACTATGATAGCATGCACCAGCTTGTTTTTGCCAATACCAAACTAACTCCCAATCTAGACAACAAGGCAGAATTTCTCCTCTACGATAAGGACGATAGTGGGCAAGAGGAGGAAGAAAGTGATGCAGACACGAAACTCACAGGAGAAATGCGCTTAGTCATCAAGGAAATCCTAAAGCTCCATCAAGAGAATGGTGTAGCCTTTAAGGAAATTGCTCTTTTGACTTCCAGTCGCAGTCGTAATGATCAGATACTCCTCGCTCTGTCAGAGTATGGAATTCCTGTGAAAACAGACGGAGAGCAGAATAATTACCTCCAATCCCTAGAAGTGCAAGTCATGTTGGATACCCTTCGTGTCATCCACAATCCTCTCCAAGACTATGCCTTGGTTGCCCTTATGAAGTCTCCAATGTTTAGCTTCGATGAGGACGAGCTGGCACGTTTGTCCCTTCAAAAAGCAGCTGATAAAGTACAAGAGAATCTTTATGAGAAACTGCTTCATGCTCAAAAACAAACAGCTGAGCAGAAAGAGTTAATTCACAAACCTTTAGAGGAAAAACTAAATCAATTCATGGATATTTTGGATTCTTGGCGCTTATATGCCAAAACCAACTCCCTTTATGACCTGATTTGGAAGATATACAACGATCGTTTTTACTATGATTATGTCGGAGCTTTGCCTAACGGTCCTGCCAAACAAGCCAATCTCTATGCTTTAGCTTTGAGAGCAGACCAGTTTGAAAAGAGTAATTTCAAGGGCTTGTCTCGTTTTATTCGTATGATTGACCAGGTTTTGGAAGCACAGCATGATCTTGCAAGTGTAGCCGTCGCACCGCCTAAAGATGCCGTGGAACTTATGACCATTCACAAGAGCAAAGGACTGGAGTTTCCTTATGTCTTTATCCTCAATATGGATCAGGACTTCAACAAGCAAGACTCGATGTCAGAAGTTATTCTCAGTCGTCAAAATGGGCTTGGTGTCAAATACATTGCCAAAGTGGAAACAGGAGCAGTGGAAGCACACTATCCTAAAACCATCAAACTCTCTATTCCTAGCTTAACTTATACGCAGAATGAGAAAGAACTGCAACTGGCTAGCTATTCAGAGCAGATGCGTCTGCTATATGTTGCCATGACGCGAGCTGAGAAAAAACTCTATCTTGTCGGCAAGGGTTCTCGTGAAAAGCTAGAAGCCAAGGAATATCCAAGATCTGAAAACGGAAAACTCGATAAACATACCAGACTTCAAGCCAAGAATTTCCAAGATTGGATCTGGGCGATCACTAAAGTATTTGCCAAAGACCATCTCAACTTTAGCTATCGTTTTGTTGGTGAAGACCAGCTGACCAGAGAAGCTATCGGAGAATTGGAAAACAAGAGCCCTCTACAAGATAGTTCTCAAGCAGACAATCGCCAGTCAGAAACTATCAAAGAAGCTCTGGAAATGCTAAAAGAAGTAGAAGTCTATAATACTCTTCACCGTGCGGCTATTGAACTTCCTAGCGTCCAAACTCCTAGCCAAATCAAGAAATTCTACGAACCAGTAATGGATATGGAAGGGGTACAAATTGCTAACCAAACCAAATCAACAGAGAAGCAAATCAGCTTCGATTTACCAGATTTTTCAACTAAAGAAAAGGTAACTGGAGCTGAGATTGGTAGTGCCACTCACGAACTCATGCAGAGAATTGACCTTAGTCAGCGACCAACACTTGCTAGCCTGAAAGATACTCTCAAACAAGTTCAGACTAGTCCAGCTGTAAGAGACAAGATCAATCTTTCTAAAATTCTCGCCTTCTTTGAAACACCACTTGGTCAGGAAATTCTCGCTAATACCGGCCATCTCTATCGCGAGCAACCTTTTTCTATGCTCAAGCGGGACCAGAAGAGTCAAGAAGACTTCGTTGTCCGTGGGATCTTGGATGGCTATCTGCTTTATGAGGATCGCATCGTTCTTTTTGACTACAAGACTGACCGTTATGATCAACCAAGTCAACTCATAGACCGCTACCGTGGTCAGTTAGCCCTATACGGAGAGGCCTTATCTCGAGCCTATTCGATTGAAAATATTGAAAAATACTTGATTTTACTCGGCAAAGACGATGTTCAAGTTTTAAAAGTATAATCTAGAAAGGAGACCTCATGCCACTTCCAGTTAGAAAATCCTTGCACGATGCGGTTTTACAGGCTTCAAAAGCCGATACTTGGGATCAAGCTACCAAGGAATGGAATGAAGTTTCCTTGATTTTTAATGGCATTGGCCGTAGTAATTGTGTCTGCGGGAACGCCATAAAATACACCTACGAACTCTTTAACGGAGTTACAGGCCAACGTCTCTTCCCTATAGGAAGCGACTGTGTTCGCCATTTTCATCGTATTAGCCTCGATCAGCAACTGGAAGAGGAAGAAAGACTACTCAGAAAAGTTGAAAACCTAACCAGAAAGGCCCAGAAAAAGGAAAAAATCAATATCAATAAAAGCGATTTTGACGAAAAACTTCTAAAATGGTTTTGGGAAAAAGGTATTTTCAAAGCCAATCGTGGCAATCAATTCGCACCTGAGAGAGACTATCAGATCTTCCTAGAAGTCTTTCAAGGTGGAAGTTGGACCAAGGCAGAGCCAAAAAAGAAGGCTCGTCTGGAAGAAGTCCTTGAAAAGTGCATCAAACCCTTTCTATTTGGTAAGTCTGATGACCACCTATACCTTATCAAGCTAGGTAAGGAGAAAATAGATTACGAGCAGCATTTACGGATTCAGGCAGAGAAGGAACGCAAGAAAAGAGATAAAATCGCCAAGCAATACGCTGACAACCTCATTCTTGCCATGGGTCCTGCAGAACGAGCCTATCAAGATTACTTTGGCTTTACAGAATCCTTGACCCAAGAAGAACGAAAGTGGGAGAAAATCCTCTTTGGTAAGAATAGAGACGAACGGGCTATCAAGGCTAAACAAAATCAAAAGGAGCTGGAAAAGAATCAGCGTATTGCAAATCAAGATCCTATTGAACGAAAGCAGAAGCAGACTTGGCTTCTCAATTCTTATTTTCGTGGTTTGCCTGATGAAAAAGCTAGATTTTCTCGACTCTTACTAGAGTATCGAAAAAGTGGAGAAGTAGCCTTTTCAGATGATTACTTATCTGAGCATCTCATAGACTTTTTCTACAAGATGAAAGTCTTTGAGTTTGAAATTGCACCAGAACAAGTCCGCGATTTTCTAAAAGAATGCCTTCAGGCAGAACATCTATCATCTGCACAAGAAAGTTGGACTAGAGGGATTCTCCTCAATTGTCTTCATCCGTTTTTAGATAGGTTACTCATATAGAAAAAATCCTACCTTGTCTATGCATGGTAGGATTTAAGTATCTCCAAAGATGTACTGGTAAAGTTGGACGACTTTCTGAAAACACTGCGTGTCCATTCTTGTTATTTTTTGAGCATTTCGCATCCGAAAATCAAAAGTATACAGTTGAAATGGATTGACAGCGCCATC
The DNA here is from genome assembly GCF_001813005.1 of Streptococcus sp. HMSC062H02. Taxonomy (GTDB): domain Bacteria; phylum Bacillota; class Bacilli; order Lactobacillales; family Streptococcaceae; genus Streptococcus; species Streptococcus oralis_S. The sequence continues at coordinate 8,287 of NZ_KV811134.1, read as the reverse complement.
TACCTTATCCGACGAGACAGGAACGAGCAAGCCTTTTTCTGCCAACCGTTGTTGGCCGTGAGTGATAGGACAGACAGCCACAAAACCAGTTTGCAAGGCATATTCTCTCCTAGAAACGACTAAGGCAGGTCGCCGTTTCTGGATTTCTCGACCGACTGATGGATCAAAGTCCAGCCAAATGATATCCTGCTTTTCAGGAATATAGTCAGATTTCGTTATCAAGTAACCATACCCCTTCAAAATCGTTTGTCATTCTCAAATCAGTAATCCCATCAAAAGGATCTTTCAGTTTTGGAGCTAAGACAATGACTCCGTCAATCCCTTTGTAGACAACCATTTCTTGACCTTCTGTCATCCCCAAATTTTTAGGAATAGTCACAGTGAGAGAATTCCCTACCTTCCGAGTCTTTACTGTATTCATCGCTCTACCTCCACGAATTAGTATACACTAAGTATATACTTGAAAACAAAAAAAGTCAAGTAAATCCTTACTGGCATCAAGGATGTTTCGCACCAATACTATTTATCATTTATTGTGGTCAAAGCCTGTGCAAAAGTTCCTCATTTATGATAGAATAGGTAGTAAGAAAGAAAACGTTTTTACTACGTTTTTTTTAGTCGGAAGGGGAAATGTTTATGGCTACTATTCAATGGTTTCCGGGTCACATGTCTAAGGCTCGGCGGCAAGTTCAGGAGAATTTAAAGTTTGTTGATTTCGTGACGATTTTGGTGGATGCTCGCCTACCTTTATCTAGTCAAAATCCTATGTTAACCAAGATTGTGGGTGATAAACCGAAGCTCTTGATTTTAAATAAAGCGGACTTAGCAGATCCGGCAATGACCAAAGAATGGCGTCAGTATTTTGAGTCACAGGGAATCCAAACTCTGGCTATCAACTCCAAAGAGCAAGTAACTGTAAAAGTTGTGACTGATGCTGCTAAAAAGCTCATGGCTGATAAGATTGCACGCCAGAAAGAACGTGGTATCAAGATCGAAACCTTGCGGACCATGATTATCGGAATTCCAAATGCCGGCAAGTCAACTCTCATGAACCGTTTGGCTGGGAAAAAGATTGCAGTTGTCGGCAATAAACCAGGTGTTACCAAGGGGCAACAGTGGCTCAAAACCAATAAAGATCTGGAAATCTTGGATACACCAGGAATTCTCTGGCCTAAGTTCGAAGATGAAACTGTCGCTCTAAAACTAGCCTTGACTGGAGCAATTAAAGATCAACTACTCCCAATGGATGAAGTGACCATTTTTGGTCTCAATTATTTCAAAAAACATTATCCAGAAAAGCTAGCTGAACGCTTCAAACAAATGAAGATAGAAGAAGAAGCACCTGTTATCATCATGGATATGACACGTGCCCTTGGTTTCCGAGACGACTACGACCGCTTTTACAGCCTCTTCGTCAAGGAAGTCCGTGATGGAAAACTCGGTAACTATACCTTAGATACATTGGACGACATTGATGACAACGATTAAAGAAATCAAAGAACTTCTGGCTACTGTCAAAGAATTAGACAATCCTCTTTTTCTAGAATTCGAAAAAGATCCTCGTTCTGGAGTTCAAAAGGAAATCAACAAGCGTAAAAAAGCCATTCAGGCTGAACTGGATGAAGACCTTCGTTTGGAAACTATGCTTTCCTATGAAAAAGAACTGTATAAGCAAGGATTGACCCTAATTGCAGGTGTTGATGAGGTCGGCCGTGGTCCTCTGGCTGGACCCGTAGTCGCTGCAGCTGTTATCTTGCCCAAAAATTGTAAGATTAAAGGCCTCAACGATAGCAAAAAAATCCCTAAAAAGAAACATCTGGAAATTTATCATGCTGTTCAAGACCAAGCCTTAGCAATCGGGATTGGAATCATGGATAATCAAGTCATTGACCAAGTCAATATCTATGAAGCAACCAAACTAGCCATGAAAGAAGCAATCTCCCAGCTCAGTCCGCAACCTGAGCACCTCTTGATAGACGCCATGAAACTGGAGTTACCAATTTCACAAACCTCCATTATCAAAGGAGATGCCAACTCCCTCTCCATCGCAGCTGCATCTATAGTGGCCAAGGTGACACGGGATGAATTGATGAAGGAATATGACAACCAATATCCCGGCTATGATTTTACAGCTAATGCAGGCTATGGAACAGCTAAACACCTAGAAGGACTGGAAAAACTAGGTGTCACCCCAATTCACCGAACCAGTTTTGAACCAGTCAAAACACTGGTTTCAACTAAGAAAGACAATTAAGAGGAAATGATTATGGAGGAACAGTCAGAAACACTCAGTTCCAAGAAAGAATTTGCCTTTGCCTCAAGCACCATATTATCCCAAGTTGGACGAGGAATCATTGTTGGTCTCGTCGTCGGGCTAATCGTCGGATCCTTTCGTTTCTTAATCGAAAAGGGATTCCACCTGATACAAGGACTTTATCAAGATCAAGCGCACCTAGTGCGCAATCTTTTTATCATTGGTCTATTTTATGTAATAGTTTGCTGGCTTAGTGCGAAACTAACTCGATCAGAAAAAGATATCAAGGGTTCAGGAATTCCTCAAGTCGAAGCCGAATTAAAGGGACTAATGACTCTTAACTGGTGGAGTGTCCTCTGGAAAAAATATATTCTAGGTATTCTTGCTATTGCCAGTGGCCTTATGCTAGGTAGAGAAGGGCCAAGTATTCAACTTGGAGCGGTTGGTGGTAAAGGCATTGCCAAGTGGCTAAAATCTAGTCCAGTAGAGGAACGTTCCCTGATTGCCAGTGGAGCTGCTGCAGGTTTAGCCGCTGCCTTTAATGCACCGATTGCAGGCCTCCTCTTTGTTGTAGAAGAAGTCTATCATCATTTTTCCCGTTTTTTCTGGGTCTCAACTCTAGCAGCTAGTCTCGTAGCAAACTTTGTCTCATTACTCATATTTGGCTTAACACCTGTTCTGGATATGCCAGACAACATTCCTCTCATGACCCTAGACCAGTATTGGATTTACCTCTTTATGGGAGTTTTTCTCGGACTTTCTGGTTTTCTCTATGAGAAAGCTGTACTCAATGTTGGTCGAATTTATGACTGGATTGGTCAAAAAATTCATTTGGATAAAGCTTATTATCCAATCCTAGCCTTTATCCTTATCATACCAGTCGGGATTTTCTTGCCACAAATCCTTGGTGGTGGAAATCAGCTTGTTCTTTCCCTAACTGAGCAAGATTTTAGTTTTCAAGTTTTATTAGCTTACTTTTTGATCCGCTTTGTTTGGAGTATGATTAGTTATGGAAGTGGCCTCCCAGGAGGAATTTTCCTACCCATTTTGGCGCTTGGTTCCTTACTCGGTGCCCTAGTTGGTGTCATTTGTGTGAATATTGGGCTTGTTAGTCAGGAGCAGTTTCCTATATTTGTCATTTTAGGAATGAGTGGCTACTTTGGGGCAATTTCCAAGGCTCCCTTAACTGCTATGATACTCGTAACCGAGATGGTTGGAGATATTCGCAACCTCATGCCACTTGGCTTAGTGACCTTGGTCGCCTACATCGTCATGGATCTGCTCAAGGGAGCACCAGTCTATGAGGCCATGCTAGAAAAAATGCTACCAGAAGAAGCAACAGACGAAGGAGAAGTCACCCTCATAGAAATCCCTGTGTCTGACAAAATCGCTGGAAAACAGGTTCACGAGCTCAACTTGCCACATAACGTACTCATCACCACCCAAGTCCATAACGGCAAAAGCCAAACCGTTAACGGCTCAACTAGAATGTATCTTGGTGATATGATTCACCTAGTGATTCCAAAAAGTGAAATTGGAAAAGTCAAAGATTTGTTGTTATAAGTTCTGTTTACATAATTTATTTTACGTAAAATATCATTCAAAGGATTCTCAATGAAAAGAAATAAGGCAATTGCAGTATATTTGCTAGGCACATTTAGCCAAATAGCATCAGTTTGCCTCCTTTTCTTTCTCTTGAATCATTTTTCTATTCATTCCAATCTATTATCTATTTTAGGAATCTTTCTAGGTGGCATTTCTTCAGCTCTTTGGGGAATAATTGTTGCAAATCACTATTTTCATATTCCTTTTAAGAAGATTGTTAACGATTTTTTTAACATTCATACCAGTTACAAACATTATTTATTATCTTTTTTCCTTATTGTCCTTGATTTTTCTTTTCTAATGTTTGGTGGGAAAATAGTAGAATTTAGCTGGTATCTCCCATTTTTGATGTTCTTCAAATTTATTGTCTTTGGTGGTATAGAAGAGATTGGATGGCGATATGTTTTTCAACCAATTTTACAAGAAAAGTTGCCATATTTTTACTCAACAATCTTAACCTTTTTCAGCTGGGCAATTTGGCATCTGTTGTTCTTTTACATAGATGGCTCCCTAGCAACTCTGCAAACTCTACCGTTTTTATTTGGATTGCTGACGAATTCTTTCATACTCTCAGCTCTTTATATCAAAACAAAGAATCTCTGGATTTGCGTTATGACACATTCGATCATTAATGTCTTGTCTCAGCTAACCATAGATACTAATCGATACGAAACCTACCTAATCAAAATTTTCGTCATCTTGGTATCCTGCTATATGGTAATACATAAAAAAGATGAGTATAGTCGGTATAAATAAAATTAAATATAAACCTTCAAAACCAAATCAAAAAAGATTTGGTTTTTTTAAGAATTAGAAATCTAATTTTCAGTATATAGTATGATTTTTACCCCCTACTTTGTAAAGAATGATTAGAATATTGTATAATAAGAAAAAGGAGAAAAGCTTAAATGAA
>NZ_KV811134.1:1937-3415 GCF_001813005.1 Streptococcus sp. HMSC062H02 | reverse complement strand
TAAGAAAAAGGAGAAAAGCTTAAATGAACAATTCCAGCACTAAAAAAAGTTATAAAAGTCTACTAATCGTTTTGTTAGTTGCATTCATCACAGCAGGAGGTATATTTATGTTTAGTATGTTAGGAAAATCGCAAGAAGAACATCGGAATAGAGAGTATGAAGTTAGTTTGGTGAATGCCTTAAAGAATTCCTATGAAGGGATTGAGGAGATTAAAATTTCCAATCCAGAGTACACAAGTCCTCCTGGTTCGTGGTCTTGTGATGTCGAAATTAAATTTAAAGATGAAAGAACTCTTTCATATGGAATTAATCATCATTTAAACTATAAAACCAATTATGGTGGACGTCAAGAAACAAACGAAGATTGGCAGTATTTAGAAACTCATAAAGGGCAAACTTTAAAGTCAGTGAAAATTACTTATTCTGATAGTGAGCAAGGAGAACTATGATGAATTTCCAATATACTGATGAACACTTGAATAATTTAAACCAAGATTATGCTGTTTATAGTGTGAACGAAGAGTTTTCAAGTAGAAAAAAGACAAAACAGGTTGTAGAAAAGTCTAATATTGATCCTAAAAACGAAACTAACACTATAACCACCTCAGATGATCAAGAATCCCGTGTTGTTGCGACTAAGTCTCACCGAATATCGGGATTTGATGCAGTGTCTGTGACAATTGACTTGATTTTCTCTATTCTACTGTTATTTATCTTTAAATTATAGTAGAATAGAGAAAAGGAGAAAAGCTTAAATGAATATTTCCAGCAATAAAAAAAGATATATAAGACTACTAATCGTTTTGTTACTCGTAGCCATCACAACAGGAGGTGTTTTTGTGTTTAGTATGTTAGGGAAGTCTCAAGAAGAGCGTCGAAATAGAGAATATGAAGTAAGTCTGGTTAATGCTTTAAAGAATTCCTACCAAGGGATTAAGGAGATTAAGATTATGGATCCTTACTATAATGACAAACCGGGTTCGTGGTCTTGTGATATTTCAGTACAGTTCAATGATAGTCAAACTATTACTTATGGAATTAATCACAGATTAACCTATAAAGAAAACCATGATGGTCTTATGAAAGGAAATACTAATGAAGAAATTGATCAACAATGGTCTATACTTCAAAAACACATTGGTAAAACAGATTCTACAATATTAGTACGATATTCAAATGGTGAAACAGGAAAGCAATAATGGTATTTAATTATACTGATAATCAGTTGAATAATTTAACCCAAGATTTTCCTAATTATACTGTAAATGAAGAGTTTTCAAGTAGAAAAAGGAGAAAAGCTTAAATGAACAATTCCAACAAAAAAAAAACTCATAAAAGGCTGCTAATCGTTTTGTTACTCGTAGCCATTACAGCAGGAGGTGTTTCTATATTTAGTATGTTAGGGAAATCTCAAGAAGAACGTCGAAATAGAGAATATGAAGTCAGTTTGGTAAACGCCTTAAAGAATTCCTATGAAG
>NZ_KV811134.1:0-1837 GCF_001813005.1 Streptococcus sp. HMSC062H02 | reverse complement strand
CTTAAAGAATTCCTATGAAGGGATTGAGGAGGTACATATAACCGACCCTTCATATGCATCAATTCCGTCTGATTCTTGGGGCGCAAAAGTTAAAATATTTTTTTCTGATAGCAAACAACTAAGTTATATAATTGCATTTAATAAACAAAATAACGAAATAAGAAGTAGAGATTTTCAAAATAATTCTCGAAAAGATGATAATCAATATTTGATAAACCATCGTGGAATTACAGAAAAAAATGTAAAAGTGATTTATTCAAATGGTGAAACAGGGGAACAGTAATGGTATTTAATTATACTGATAAACAACTCGATGAATTAAAGCATGGGAAGAATGTATACAGCGTCAATGCTGAATATGCTGAGAAAAAGAGGAAATGATAATGAGTAAAGACAGATTAAGAAAAAGCTATAAACCATTATTCATAGTTTTATTACTCGCAACTATCACAGCAGGAGGTGTTTTTATATTTAGTATGTTAGGAAAATCCCAAGAAGAACGTCGAAATAGAGAGTATGAAGTTAGTTTGGTAAGTGCCTTAAAGAATTCATATGAAGGGATAGAAGAAATCAAAATTTCCAATCTAACATATACGAACCCTCCTGGTGACTGGTCTTGTAAGGTTGATATTTTGTTTGAAGATGGGGAAAAAATATTCTATGGAATTCCACATAACCTAGATGAGATAGAAAATTACAATGGTCGTATGACTTATGGACAGCGAGATTTTCTTAACCGAAGAAAAGGAATAACAACTAATACAGTTACGGTTACATACTCTAACAAAGAAAGAGGGAAACAGTAAATGAATTTTAATTATACTGATCAACAACTCAATGAATTAAATCACGGGAAGAATGTATACAGTGTCAATGCTGAATATGCTGAGAAAAAGAGGAAATGATAATGAGTAAAGACAGATTAAGAAAAAGCTATAAACCATTATTCATAGTTTTATTACTCGCAACTATCACAGCAGGAGGTGTTTTTATCTTTAGTATGTTAGGGAAGTCTCAAGAAGAACGTCGGAATAGAGAGTACGAAGTCAGCTTGGTCAACGCTTTAAAAAATTCCTATGAAGGGATTGAGGAGATTAAGATTTCCAATCCAAACTACACAAACCCTCCAGGTTCATGGTCTTGTGATGTAGAAATCAAATTTAATGATGAAAGAAAAACTAAGTATAGGATAGGCCATGGACTCCATGATAAAAAGAATTATCAAGGATCATTGACCAATGAGAAAAGGCAATTCCTTAACAATTACAAAGGAGTGACCTACTTAAAAGTAATTGTTACATATTCAGATAATAGCACGGGAGAACAATGATGACATTTTCCTATACAGATGAGCAGTTAAACAATTTGAATCGGGATTATGCTGTATATAGTGTAAATCTTGAATTCGCTAAGCGTAACGGTAGGACTTATGTCAATTCAAATCTCATTGAAAATATATCTCCTGATAATTTAGAAAAAACCAACACCATAACTACCTCAGATGGTCAAGAATTCCGTGTTGTTGCCACTAAGTCTGACATTGAAACAGGTTTTGATGAACTGGCAGTTGCACCTATTGTCAACGGCGAACCTGATTATAAAAGTATAGCTGTGATTGCTGCGGGAACGGATCCTGGGAGTCCTACTAAGACCTTATAGAAGTAAATCAACTTTTTCTTATTATAGTGTAAAATAGACTAATCTTATAGTATAACAAGAGAAAGGAGGAAATCTTAAATGAACAATTCCAGCATTAAAAAAAGTTATAAAAGGTTACTAATCGTTTTGTCAATCGCAATTATAACAGCAGGAGGTGTTTTTATGTTTAGTATGTTAA
>NZ_KV811133.1:0-309 GCF_001813005.1 Streptococcus sp. HMSC062H02 | reverse complement strand
CAGCAGTTTTAGATTGCGATACTGCTTCATCTGTGGTCGCGTTGTCGATGTTTCTCTTAGCCTCATCGGACTTAGCTTTGGCATCTGCCTTCGCTGCAGTTTTCTCTTCGTCCGTCAAATCGGTACGTGAATCAATTTCTGTTTCCTTAGCTTTCAGGGCGTCATCGATTGCTTGCTTGGCTGCTGGCTTACTTTGCGCGGTTGGGTTTACTGAGTTGACCTCAGTTGTTCCAGCAGTCTTGGATTGCGATACTGCTTCATCTGTCGTCGCAGTATCAATGTTCTTCTTAGCCTCATCAGCTTTCGCCT
>NZ_KV811131.1:0-207 GCF_001813005.1 Streptococcus sp. HMSC062H02 | reverse complement strand
CTGTCGCATCTTGCGCTACACTTGTTTTCACATTATAGGTGAAGACTTCATCACGTTTCGCGAGGGTTTCTTCTGCCTTGCCGTTCACATCTTTCTTGATTTCTGGCTCTTCTGGTGTTGGTGGCGTTACTGGAACTTCATTAGAGTCTTTCGTAAAGCCTGGTTTGTTTGGAAGATCTGCCTTGTAAGCTGCCTTGTTAGGAACTT
>NZ_KV811130.1:263344-263548 GCF_001813005.1 Streptococcus sp. HMSC062H02 | reverse complement strand
TTCAGATGGCTCAGAAGGAGAATATTAATGGTATTTAATTATACAGATAAACAACTCAATGAATTAAACCATGGGAAGAATGTATATAGTGTCAATGCTGAATATGCTGAAAGGGAAGTTGAAAAGAAAGTTGTAGCCAAAACAAATGATAAGTTATCTTCGGATGAAACCAACACCATAACCACCTCCGATGGTCAAGAATTC
>NZ_KV811129.1:0-34852 GCF_001813005.1 Streptococcus sp. HMSC062H02 | reverse complement strand
CCGATTTGACGGATGAGGAGAAAGCTGCAGCGAAAGTCGATGCCAAGGCGAAAGCAGATGAAGCTAAGAAGAACATCGATAATGCAACAACAGATGAAGCAGTATCGCAAGCTAAAACTGCTGGAACAACTGAAATAACTTCAATTAATCCGCAAGCAGTAGCGAAGTCAGCAGCCAAGCAAGCGATCGATGATGCCCTGAAAGCTAAGGAAGCAGCGATTGATTCACGAACCGATTTGACGGATGAAGAGAAAGCTGCAGCGAAGGCAGATGCCAATGCGAAAGCAGATACAGCGAAACAAGCAATTGACGCTGCGACCACAAATGTAGAAGTCGATCAAGCCAAGACTGATGGAATAACCAGCATTGCCTCAGTCAACCCAACTGCGCAAAGTAAACCGGAAGCCAAGAAAGCAGTAGAAGATACCCTGAAGACTAAAAAACTTCCGAATACAGGAACAGCAGAATCGCTAAGTACAATGGTAGTAGCAGCAACTAGCGCTATTCTGGGGTTAGCTCTTCTAAGTCATCGTCGAAAAGAAGATGATGAAGTCTAATTAGGATTTAATAGCTATATTCGTAAATTGACTTTTTCTTCTAGTGAACTAGCAAGTAATATTTAGCAAAAATTTCTCCTAGTGGTAATAACTACTAGGAGAAATTTTATATTAAGCAACTACATAGAGTTAAAATTCATCAAAAGGAAGTTATATTGATTAGTTTTGTAGCTGAGGGTTTATTTCTTTTGTGCTATACTTAAGATATGCATAGAAAAACAGTGATTGATTTTAGAGCTTTGGGGGAGAGATACACCTTCACTCAGCCTATCAAAGAGTTAAAAACGAGAGATTTATCAGAAGTGGCAGACTTGCTGGCACAAGTGGAAAGCTACCAAGAGCAAGGTTATTATGTCGTGGGCTATGTCAGCTATGAGGCTGCACCTGCTTTTGAGAAAAAACTAGCAGTTCACAAACTTCCTCTACTGGGCGAATATTTGCTTTACTTTACCGTTCACGATAGGGTGGAAACATCCCCTATTCCTCTGACTTATGAGGAAGTAGATTTGCCTTCAAAGTGGCGTGAACAAACATCTGCAGAGGACTATGAAAAAGCTATTTCCCAGATTCACCATCATTTGCGTCAGGGGGACACCTACCAGGTAAATTACACTGTCCAACTCAAGCAAGACTTGAGTGTCAATCCTTTTGCCATTTACAATCGTATGGTGGTAGAGCAGGAGGCGGGCTACAATGCCTATGTTGAACATGATGAGATGGCAGTGATTTCCATGAGCCCAGAGCTCTTTTTTGAGCAAAATGACCGTGAGTTGACAACGCGACCAATGAAGGGAACGACTCAGCGTGGAGTGACTGACCAAGAAGACCTTGCCCAGGCTAGCTGGTTGGAGCAGGATCCTAAAAATCGCTCTGAAAATATGATGATTGTAGACCTCTTGCGAAACGATATGAACCGTATTTCTGAAGTTGGAAGTGAGCATGTGGAGCGTCTGTGTCAGGTGGAGCAGTATTCGACCGTTTGGCAAATGACTTCGACCATTAAGAGTCAGTTACGACCGGATGTGGACCTAGTTGAAATCTTCCGTTCGCTCTTTCCATGTGGTTCCATAACGGGAGCACCGAAAATTGCAACCATGGAAATCATCAAGGACTTGGAGCCTCAACCACGCGGAGTCTACTGCGGAACGATTGGTCTCTTGCTTCCAAATGGGCGACGAATTTTCAATGTCGCCATTCGGACTATTCAACTGCATCAAGGGAAAGCCATTTATGGAGTTGGCGGAGGGATTACTTGGGATAGTACTTGGGAATCTGAATACCGAGAGGTTCATCAAAAGGCGGCTATTCTCTATCGTAAACAAGCACGATTCCAATTGATTACAACTGGGAAAATCAGCAAAAAACAACTGCTGTTTGAAGAACAACATCTGGAAAGACTGACAAAGGCTAGTCGTTATTTTGCCTATCCTTTTAATGCAGAAGAACTGAGACAAAAGATAGAGAAAGAGTGTCAGGCCTGCGATTCCCACCAAGACTACCGCTTGCGAATTATTACCAGCAAGTCTGGAGAGATGGAACTCAGTCGCCAAATCTTAAGCCCCCTTAGTCCAAGCTTCTGCAAAGCAAAACTTTGTCTGCAAGAAGCTGATTTGCAGCAAGCATTTACCTACTTCAAAACCACTCACAGACCACATTTAAGCCTAGGTAAACAGGAAAGCATTTACCATAATGCAGCAGGAGAGCTATTGGAAACGTCTATCGGGAATCTAGTTCTGAAAATCGCTGGAAAACTCTACACACCGCCTATCAGACTTGGAATTTTGCCAGGAATTTATCGTCAGCATTTGCTGGAAAGAGGACTGGTAGAGGAAAAAGTCTTGACTTTAAAAGACCTAGCTCAGGCGGAGGCTATCTATGGCTGTAACGCAGTCAGAGGTTTGTATGAGTTGGAAGTGAATTCTAAATAAACTTTATAAATCAAAAAATATAATGTATATATTGAATTGTTGAATTAAGTTTGATAAAATAAAAAGAAAACGATGTCATTTTATAGGAGGAAATGATGAAAAAAACAATTTTGCTGAAAGTGATTCTTACTGTTTTTCCAATTTTAGGTTTGTTTGCTCAACCGGTTAGTGCAGAAGAAAATATTCATTTTTCTAGTTGTAAAGAAGCATGGGAAAATGGTTATTCTGATATCCATAGAGGAGAGCCTGGATATTCTTCAAGACTAGACAAAGATGGTGATGGGATAGCTTGTGAACGTGCAAATGCACCTCGGGGAGTCTTTAAACCACGCCAGTCTAGTCCACAGAATAGAGTTTCTTCTAGTGGATGGGTTAAGCAGGATAGATATTGGTATTATTATTCTGACAATGGTAATCTAGTAACCAATTCTTGGAAAGGAGATTACTATCTCAAATCAGATGGAACAATGGCTCAGAGTGAGTGGATATATGACTCATATTACAAGGGATGGTATTATCTCAAATCGGATGGTTCGTATGCACGAAACACATGGATAGGAAGTTACTACCTTAAAGCAAACGGAAAGATGGCTCAAAGTGAATGGATTTATGATTCATCATACCAAGCTTGGTATTATTTGAAATCAGATGGATCCTATGCCCAAAATGCTTGGCAAGGCGCTTTTTATCTCAAAGCGAACGGTAAAATGGCACAAGGTGAGTGGATATATGACTCTTCTTATCAATCTTGGTACTACTTGAAATCAGATGGTTCATACGCTCGTAATACTTGGCAAGGAAATTACTATTTGAAATCAGATGGTAAAATGGCAAAGAATGAGCGAGTTGATGGTGGCAGATACTACGTAGATGGTTCTGGTCTTTGGAAACCATAAATCAGAATAATTTCTAGGAAGTTAATGCAAACCTTTGCACAAAATGGACGATTTTGTTATACTATATCTGTAAGCATTTTCAATTAAAAAGGAGAAGACGATGAGTCAAAAGATTATTGGGATTGACCTTGGTGGTACATCTGTCAAGTTCGCAATTTTAACTCAAGAGGGAGAAATCCAAGAAAAATGGTCTATCAAGACCAACATTTTGGATGAAGGAAGCCATATTGTAGATGATATGATTGAGTCTATTCAGCATCGTTTGGACTTGCTTGGATTGTCAGCCACAGACTTCCGAGGGATTGGGATGGGATCACCTGGTGTGGTTGACCGTGAAAAAGGAACTGTTATCGGTGCCTACAACCTAAACTGGAAAACCCTTCAACCGATTAAAGAAAAGATTGAAAAAGCCTTGGGGATTCCATTCTTTATCGATAATGATGCCAACGTAGCTGCTCTTGGTGAGCGTTGGATGGGTGCTGGTGAAAACCAACCAGACGTTGTCTTTATGACACTTGGTACAGGTGTTGGTGGCGGTATCGTGGCTGAAGGCAAATTGCTCCACGGTGTTGCTGGTGCTGCTGGTGAGCTTGGTCATATCACTGTTGACTTTGACCAACCAATCGCATGTACCTGTGGTAAAAAAGGCTGTCTTGAGACAGTTGCTTCCGCAACAGGGATTGTCAACTTGACTCGTCGTTATGCAGATGAATACGAAGGCGATGCAGCCTTGAAACGCTTGATTGATGACGGTGAAGAAGTAACTGCTAAAACTGTCTTTGACCTTGCAAAAGAAGGGGATGACCTTGCCTTGATCGTTTACCGAAACTTCTCACGTTACTTGGGAATCGCTTGTGCTAATATCGGCTCAATCCTAAACCCATCAACAATCGTTATCGGTGGTGGGGTGTCAGCAGCTGGAGAATTCCTTCTCCAAGGTGTTCAAAAAGTCTACGATGAAAATACCTTCCCACAAGTACGCACAACAACTAAACTAGCTCTTGCAACTCTAGGAAATGACGCTGGAGTTATCGGAGCAGCATCACTTGTATTGCAATAAGATCATAAAAGGAGAAAAACACTACTTTAAAGCCAGTGATTTTCCTCCTTTCTTTTTTTATGCTATACTAGTTAGGACAATAAATGAGGTGAGAGTAAATGACAAAAGCAGATACGATTTTTAAAGAAAATATTGAACGAATCCTCAAAAACGGTGTCTTTTCTGAGCAGGCTCGTCCCAAGTACAAGGATGGGACTGTTGCCAACTCCAAGTACGTAACGGGTGCCTTTGCGGAGTATGATTTGTCTAAAGGGGAATTCCCCATCACGACCTTGCGTCCCATTGCGATCAAATCTGCCATCAAGGAAGTGCTCTGGATTTACCAAGACCAGTCTAATAGCCTAGAAGTGCTTAATAACAAGTACAATGTTCACTACTGGAATGACTGGGAAGTGGGAGAAACGGGGACCATCGGTGAGCGCTATGGGGCAGTTGTTAAGAAACACGATATCATCAACAAGATTCTCAAGCAGTTAGAAGCCAACCCTTGGAACCGCCGCAATATCATCTCGCTCTGGGATTACCAAGCTTTTGAGGAGACAGATGGTCTTCTTCCATGCGCCTTTCAGACCATGTTTGATGTCCGTCGGGTTGATGGGGAAATCTATCTGGATGCGACTTTGACCCAGCGTTCGAATGACATGCTGGTGGCTCACCACATTAACGCTATGCAGTACGTAGCTCTTCAAATGATGATTGCTAAACACTTTGGCTGGAAGGTTGGGAAGTTTTTCTATTTTATCAACAACCTTCATATCTACGATAATCAATTTGAACAAGCTCAGGAATTGCTTCGTCGTGAGCCGTCAAACTGCCAACCACGCTTGGTTTTAAATGTTCCTGATGGGACCAATTTCTTTGATATCAAAGCGGAGGACTTTGAGTTAGTTGACTATGATCCGGTTAAGCCACAACTGAAGTTTGATTTGGCTATTTAATACTCTTCGAAAATCTCTTCAAACCACGTCAGCGTCGCATTACCGTAGGTATGGTGACTGACTTCGTCAGTTCTATCCACAACCTCAAAGCAGTGCTTTGAGCAACCTGCGGCTAGCTTCCTAGTTTGCTCTTTGATTTTCATTGACTATAAAAGAAAATAAAAAGAAGTTGAGATTTCTCAACTTCTTTTGTTGCTTAATGTGATACGCGACGGCGAGCTGCTTTTTTACGGTTTTCTTCGATGAAAGCTGCTTTTTGCTCTTCTGGCTCAATCACTTTCTTTTTAATTGCGTATACTGCACCTGCAACGGCAGCGACAGTTCCTGCGACACCTGTTACAAGACCTTTAGCGAATCCTTTAGCCATGAGTCTTCCTCCTTTATCTTTCCGATCAGCCAGGCTCCTTAAGTGGTAGCATTTTTCTGACTTAACTTTTTGTGATATAATAATAGTAACGAAAAAATGGAAATTTTTCAAGGAAAAAAGATGAAAACAAAAATAATTGTGATTGTTGGACCGACTGCTGTTGGGAAAACAGCCCTTGCTATTGAAGTAGCTAAGCGCTTTGGTGGAGAGGTGGTCAGCGGTGACAGTCAGCAAGTATACAGAAGGCTAGATATTGGGACGGCCAAGGCTAGCCCAGAGGAGCAAGCAGCTGTTCCTCATCATTTGATTGATGTCAGAGAGGTGACCGAGTCTTACTCGGCTTTTGATTTTGTTTCAGAAGCTAAGAAGGCTATTGAGAATATTCATAACCGTGGTAAGCTTGCTATTATCGCGGGTGGTACAGGGCTTTATATCCAGAGCTTGCTGGAAGGATACCATCTAGGTGGAGAAACACCTCATGAGGAGATTTTAGCTTATCGGGCTAGCTTGGAGCCTTATTCAGATGAGGAATTAGCCCATCTCGTGGAGCAAGCAGGTCTTGAAATTCCCCAGTTTAACCGTCGTCGTGCTATGCGTGCCTTGGAGATTGCCCATTTTGGTCAGGATTTGGAAAATCAAGAGACTTTGTATGAACCTCTGATTATCTGCTTAGATGATGAGCGTAGTCAGCTTTATGAACGTATCAACAACCGAGTGGATCTAATGTTTGAGGCTGGGCTTTTGGATGAGGCCAAGTGGCTTTTTGACCATTACCCTGATGCGCAGGCAGCCAAAGGAATTGGCTACAAGGAACTATTTCCATATTTCCGTGGGGAGCAGACTTTAGAGGAAGCTAGTGAGAGTCTCAAACAGGCTACCCGTCGTTTTGCCAAGCGTCAGTTGACCTGGTTCCGTAATCGCATGCAGGTGACCTTTTATCAGATAGGAGAGTCTGGCGTGAAGGAGCGTATTCTAAGCCAGATTGAGGAGTTTTTAAATGATTGAAACGGAGAAAAAAGAAGAACGGGTCCTGCTAATTGGTGTTGAACTGCAGGGCATGGATAATTTTGACCTGTCCATGGAAGAGTTGGCCAGTCTGGCTAAGACTGCTGGAGCAGTCGTTGTAGATAGCTACAGGCAAAAACGTGAAAAGTATGACTCCAAGACTTTTGTCGGATCTGGTAAGTTGGAAGAAATTGTGCTCATGGTGGATGCTGAGGAAATTACTACTGTCATTGTCAACAACCGTCTGACACCACGGCAAAATGTCAATCTAGAGGAAGTTCTGGGTGTCAAGGTCATTGACCGTATGCAGTTGATTTTGGATATCTTTGCTATGCGGGCTCGAAGCCATGAAGGGAAACTCCAAGTCCACCTAGCCCAGCTCAAATATCTCTTGCCTCGCTTGGTTGGTCAAGGAATCATGCTCAGCCGTCAGGCAGGGGGAATTGGTTCCCGTGGTCCAGGTGAGAGTCAGTTGGAACTGAACCGTCGTAGTGTTCGCAATCAAATCACAGATATCGAACGCCAGCTCAAGGTGGTAGAGAAAAATCGGGCGACAGTCAGAGAAAAACGCTTGGAGTCAAGCACCTTTAAGATTGGCTTGATTGGCTACACCAATGCTGGGAAATCAACTATCATGAACAGCTTAACCAGTAAGACCCAGTACGAAGCAGACGAGCTGTTTGCGACCCTGGATGCGACGACAAAGAGTATCCATCTTGGGGGCAATCTTCAGGTTACCTTGACTGATACGGTTGGTTTTATCCAGGATTTGCCAACTGAATTGGTGTCCAGTTTCAAGTCAACTTTGGAAGAAAGCAAGCATGTGGATCTTTTGGTTCATGTCATCGATGCCAGCAATCCTTATCACGAGGAGCATGAAAAAACGGTTCTGTCTATCATGAAAGACTTGGATATGGAGGATATTCCTCGCTTGACTCTTTACAATAAAGCGGATTTGGTGGAGGATTTTACGCCTACTCAAACGCCGTATGCCCTCATTTCTGCCAAGTCTGAGGATAGTCGTGAGCAGTTGCAGGCTTTATTTTTAGAAAAAATCAAGGAGATTTTTGAAGCCTTTACTCTACGGGTGCCTTTTTCTAAGTCCTACAAGATTCATGATTTGGAAAGTGTAGCGATTCTTGAAGATCGTGACTACCAAGATGATGGAGAAGTGATTACAGGCTACATTTCCGAGAAAAACAAATGGAGGTTAGAGGAATTTTATGACTGATATTAAAACCTTGGCTCTAAAGTATGGGGGTTATACAAGTTTGGATAAGGTCTATCTGGATCAACTTCTAGCTGGCAAAACAGAGCAAGAGCAGTTGGCTCTCATCACACCTCCTCCGAGTGTAGTCAATGCCTACTTTGCTGAACTCTACCAGAAAAAGAGTCCTGAAGCTGCGACGGATTATTTTTTAGAAGTCAGTCATGAACTGAATCTCTACAATGCTGATCCAAGTTTCACCTTTGAAAATAAGCCTTTTATTCGTCTTAATTTATCTGGCAAATCTTTTGGATTTTGCTATGAGAGTGAGGGCTTGGGGCGAATTTTCTCTGAAAATGAAGAGGAAATCTCGGATGACTTACTTTTTGAGATTGCGCAAATTTTCCCCCATCAACTAGTCTTTGAGGAGTCTGGAAAGATTTACATGAAGCCTGTCGGAGATGAAGAAGTTGTTAGTGTGAAGAATCTCACAGCTTTGACTGATTTAGAAAGTTTAGCAGATGGTCGCAAGCGTCTCAAAGGCTACAGCCAAGAGGATTTACTGCAAGAAGCTGTTGCTTTTTCTGGCAGTCGCTATTTCCGATCGGAAAATCGCACAGCTATGTTATATATTGATTAATTAGAAAGTATCGAATGGATATTCAATTTTTAGGAACAGGGGCCGGTCAGCCCTCTAAAGCCCGCAACGTTTCAAGTCTCGCCCTGAAACTCTTGGATGAGATTAACGAAGTTTGGCTCTTTGACTGTGGAGAAGGAACGCAAAATCGCATTCTGGAAACCACGATTCGACCACGGAAGGTCAGCAAAATCTTTATCACCCACCTGCATGGAGACCACATCTTTGGATTGCCAGGATTTCTCTCTAGCCGTGCTTTTCAGGCCAATGAAGAGCAGACAGATTTGGACATCTATGGACCGCAAGGAATCAAGTCATTTGTCTTAACCAGCCTTCGTGTGTCAGGCTCTCGTCTGCCTTACCGCATTCATTTTCATGAGTTTGACCAAGATTCTCTAGGGAAAATCTTTGAGACCGATAAATTCACTGTGTATGCAGAGGAGCTGGACCACACTATTTTCTGCGTTGGTTATCGTGTCATGCAAAAGGATCTAGAAGGGACCTTGGATGCTGAAAAACTTAAGGCTGCTGGTGTTCCATTTGGTCCGCTTTTTGGAAAGATCAAAAACGGCCAGGACGTTGTTCTCGAAGATGGAACTGAAATCAAGGCAGCAGACTATATCTCAGCTCCCCGTCCAGGTAAGATTATCACCATTCTGGGTGACACCCGTAAAACCAATGCTAGTGTGCGTTTAGCTGTCAATGCCGATGTCCTTGTCCACGAGTCGACTTATGGCAAAGGAGATGAAAAAATTGCCCGCAATCACGGTCACTCAACCAATATGCAAGCAGCACAAGTAGCAGCAGAAGCAGGTGCTAAGCGCCTCTTGCTCAATCATATCAGCGCTCGTTTCCTCTCAAAAGATATCAGTCAGCTCAAGAAAGATGCAGCAACTGTTTTTGAGAATGTCCATGTGGTTAAAGACTTGGAAGAAGTTGAGTTATAATGATTCAGATTCGTTGAGAGGGAAATAAGATGACTGTTGAAAATCGTTTATTGGATAAAGCAGATTGGTATTTTGAGAATGCCTTAACCAACTACTTGCACAGCTATTCATTACAAAAAGAAGATCTAACCCAAAAAGATTATCGGGAGATTTATCGTTGGGCTGCGAATCATATCGGTTTTTTCCTTACTTGGCTCATCCTGCATGATGCCAAAGAAATGATGTCTCCTGATGAAGAAACGGTATTCCAAAGTGTAAAAAATGAGCAAACTTTGGGTGTTGATTATCTTTTAGACTGGTGCGATGGTAAACTGGGAACAATGGATATTACAAAGGATTTTCAGGCTTTTGTAAATGACTATTATGAACATCAGTATATGGATGATTATTCCGAATTTGTAGTCAATGACTTGTATGACTTGCCTTTAGAATTTTTAGGCAGCTGGGAGGATTATCATCTGTTTGCTCCTGTCATTGACCAAGCTTATGCTCATTATTTAGCTGGAAAAAGATTTCATTAATTGACCAACACTTTGAAAGGAATAGAGATGCGCACCATCATCATCACGGGAGCAAGCGGTGGCTTAGCCCAAGAAATGGTCAAACTCTTGCCAAATGACCAACTCATCTTGCTAGGTAGAAACAAGGAAAAACTAGGACAACTCTATGGAAACCATCCCCATGTGGAATTGATTGAAATCGACATTACCGATGACTCGGTCCTAGAAACTCTGGTAGCTGACCTCTATCTCCGTTATGGCAAGATTGATGTCTTAATTAACAACGCTGGTTACGGGATTTTTGAGGAATTTGACCAGATTTCTGACCAAGACATTCACCAGATGTTCGAGGTCAATACCTTTGCCCTGATGAATCTATCTCGTCGACTTGCAGCTCGTATGAAGGAAAGCCGAAAAGGCCATATTATCAATATCGTCAGCATGGCAGGTTTAATCGCTACTGGCAAGTCCAGCCTTTACTCAGCGACCAAGTTTTCGGCCATTGGGTTTTCAAATGCTCTGCGTCTCGAACTCATGTCCTACGGTGTCTATGTAACGACGATCAATCCAGGACCAATCCGCACAGGATTTTTTGACCAGGCCGACCCAGATGGAACCTATCTCAAATCGGTTGACCGCTTCCTGCTAGAACCAGATGCAGTAGCTAAAAAGATTGTCAAGATTATAGGAAAAAATAAACGGGAACTCAATCTCCCAGTTTTGTTGAACCTAGCCCACAAATTTTATACCCTCTTTCCCAAGCTAGCTGATAAGTTGGCTGGGGGAATCTTTAATTATAAGTAAAAGGAGTTCCTTACAAAAGGAACTTTTTTATAATATTGAACTGAGAGTCAAAAATTTGTTTGCTTTTGTTCTAAATCTACATTCACTTTTTTCGAATCTTCTACAAATTTTAGAAAAAACAATCAAAAATATGATTTTTTGTGTTTAGGGTATTGAAATTTCCTATATTATTTTATAAAATAAAGGTAAAAGGCTATGAAAAAGTAATGCGCTTACAAATAAATGGAAGCGGTTACTAAAGGAGGATTTTATGGAAAAAGGCCATTGGAATCGTAAAAGAGTCTACAGCATTCGTAAGTTTGCCGTAGGCGCTTGCTCTGTCATGATTGGAACCTGTGCGGTTCTATTTGGAGGAAGTGTCGTTGGAGAATCACCAGTTTTCGCGGATGAAACTCCTATTGCGCGCACTGTTGAACAAGCAAAAGAGGAAAGTCCGGCAGTGGAGGAAAAAGAAAATCAAGCTGTAGCAGAGCACAAGGATGCTGCAAGTGTCGACCAAAGTCAAGCTGCTCCAATTGAAGCAAGCAAACCAGAGGTGAAAGAAGAGGAACCTGTAGCTCCAAAAGAGGAGAAAGCATCTCTAAAACCTGAAGAAACAGCTCCAAAGGTAGAATCTCAAGCTTCAAGTCAAGAAAAGCCTGTCAAGGAAGAGTTGAAAGCTGCGACAAATGAAGAAGTGAATCAAATGATTGAAGATAGAAAAGTGAATTTTAATCAAAATTGGCACTTTAAACTCAATGCGAATCCTAAAGAAGCTGTGAAATCAGATGCCGATGTATCAACATGGCAAAAATTGGATCTCCCACACGACTGGAGTATCTTTAACGATTTTGACCATCAGTCACCTGCCCAAAACGAGGGTGGACAGCTCAATGGTGGTGAAGCTTGGTATCGCAAGACCTTTAAACTTGATGAAAAAGATCTCAAGAAAAATGTTCGTGTGACCTTTGATGGTGTCTACATGGACTCTCAAGTCTATGTCAATGGTCAGTTAGTGGGGCATTATCCAAATGGTTATAACCAGTTCTCATACGATATCACAAAATATCTTCACAAAGATGGTCGTGAGAATGTGATTGCTGTCCATGCGGTTAACAAACAGCCAAGTAGCCGTTGGTACTCAGGTAGTGGTATCTACCGTGATGTGACCTTGCAAGTGACAGATAAGGTTCATGTTGAGAAAAATGGAACAACTATCTTAACACCAAAACTTGAACAACAGCAACATGGCAAGGTTGAAACTCATGTAGCCAGCA
The DNA here is from genome assembly GCF_001813005.1 of Streptococcus sp. HMSC062H02. Lineage (GTDB taxonomy): Bacteria > Bacillota > Bacilli > Lactobacillales > Streptococcaceae > Streptococcus > Streptococcus oralis_S. The sequence continues at coordinate 22,750 of NZ_KV811129.1, read as the reverse complement.
AGATTGTCAATACAGACGATAAAGACCATGAACTGGTGGCAGAGTATCAAATCGTTGAACGTGGTGGTCAGGCTGTAACAGGCTTGGTTCGTACAGCGAGCCGTACCTTGAAAGCACATGAGTCAACAAGTCTTGATGCGATTCTAGAAGTTGAACAACCAAAACTCTGGACCGTTTTAAATGACAAACCTGCCTTGTATGAACTGGTTACGCGTGTTTACCGTGATGGTCAATTAGTCGATGCTAAGAAAGATTTGTTTGGTTACCGTTACTATCATTGGACTCCAAATGAAGGTTTCTCTTTGAATGGTGAACGAATTAAATTCCATGGTGTTTCCTTGCACCATGACCACGGAGCGCTTGGAGCAGAAGAAAATTATAAAGCAGAATACCGTCGTCTCAAACAAATGAAGGAGATGGGCGTTAACTCCATCCGTACAACTCATAACCCTGCAAGTCCACAGACCTTGCAAATCGCAGCAGAACTTGGTTTGCTGGTTCAGGAAGAGGCCTTTGATACGTGGTATGGTGGCAAGAAACCATATGACTACGGACGTTTCTTTGAAAAAGATGCCACTCACCCAGAAGCTAGAAAAGGTGAAAAATGGTCTGACTACGATCTTCGTACCATGGTCGAAAGAGATAAAAATAACCCAGCTGTCTTCATGTGGTCTATCGGAAACGAAATCGGTGAAGCCAATGGTAATGCTCACTCTCTTGCAACGGTTAAACGCTTAGTAAAAGTGATTAAAGATGTTGATACTACACGTTATGTTACCATGGGAGCAGATAAGTTCCGCTTTGGTGATGGTAGCGGTGATCATGAGAAAATTGCTAATGAACTGGATGCAGTTGGTTTCAACTATTCAGAAGACAACTACAAGAAACTTCGTGCGAAACATCCAAACTGGTTGATTTACGGTTCCGAAACATCTTCAGCTACCCGTACACGTGGAAGTTACTATCGCCCTGAACAGGAATTGAAACATAGTAACGGACCTGAGCGTCATTACGAACAGTCTGACTATGGTAATGACCGAGTTGGCTGGGGTAAAACGGCAACAGATTCATGGACGTTTGATCGTGACAACGCTGGCTATGCTGGACAGTTTATCTGGACAGGTACGGACTATATCGGTGAACCTACACCATGGCACAACCAAAACCAAACTCCCGTTAAGAGCTCTTACTTTGGTATCGTAGATACAGCGGGTATTCCAAAACATGACTTCTACCTCTACCAAAGCCAATGGGTTTCTGTCAAGAAGAAACCAATGGTTCACCTTCTTCCTCACTGGAACTGGGAGAATAGAGACTTGGCCTCTAAAGTAGAAGATGCACAAGGAAAGATTCCAGTTCGCGCTTACTCTAATGCTGCAAGTGTTGAATTGTTCTTGAACGGTCAATCTCTCGGTGTTAAAAAGTTCAACAAAAAACAAACTAGTGATGGTCGTACCTACCAAGAAGGTGCCAATGCTAAGGAACTCTATCTTGAGTGGAAGGTTGCTTACCAACCAGGTACCTTAGAAGCAGTAGCTCGTGATGAAGCTGGTAAAGAAATTGCACGTGACAAGATTACCACTGCAGGTCAACCTGCAGGTGTTCGTCTCATCAAGGAAGAACACGCAATCGCTGCAGATGGAAAAGACTTGACTTACATCTACTATGAAATCGTAGACAGCCAAGGAAATGTGGTACCAACTGCCAATAATTTGGTTCGTTTCCAATTGCATGGACAAGGTCAACTGGTTGGTGTTGATAATGGGGAACAAGCCAGCCGTGAACGCTACAAGGCACAACCTGATGGTTCTTGGATCCGCAGAGCCTTTAACGGTAAAGGGGTTGCCATTGTTAAATCAACTGAGCAAGCAGGTAAATTCACCCTTACTGCCCACTCTGATCTCTTGAAATCGGACCAAGTCACTGTCTTTACAGGTAAGAAAGAAGGACAAGAAAAAACTGTTTTAGGTACAGAAGTACCAAAAGTACGTACTGTTATTGAGAAAGAGCCAAAAATGCCGAAGACAGTCGGTTTTATCTACAGTGATGGCAGTCGTGAAAAACGTCCAGTCACTTGGTCTTCAGTTGATGTGAGCCAAGCAGGAGTTGTGACTGTTAAAGGTATGGCAGACGGACGCGAAGTTGAGGCCCGTGTCGAAATTCTAGCAATCGCAAATGAGCTTCCAACTGTTAAGCGTGTTGCTCCAGGAACAGACTTGAGCGCTGTTGATAAATACGTTTCTATTGCTGTTACGGATGGAAGCGTACAAGAATACGAAGTTGATAAGTGGGAGATTTCGGAAGCAGATAAAGCTAAACTGTCAGTTGCAGGATCACGTATTCAAATGACTGGCCAACTAGGAGGAGAAACCATTCATGCTACTCTTGTGGTAGAAGAAGGCAATCCTGTGGCACCTGCAGTACCAACTGTAACGGTTGGTGGCGAATCTGTCACTGGTCTTACTACTCAAAATCCAATGCAATATCGAACTCTTGCTTACGGTGCATCCTTGCCAGAAGTTGTAGCAAGTGCTGAAAATGCGGATGTTACTGTAGTCCAAGCAAGTGCAGCAAACGGCATGCGTGCAAGCATCTATGTTCAACCAAAAGATGGTGGACCTCTTCAAACCTATGCAATTCAATTCCTTGAAGAAGCACCGAAAATTGACCACTTGAGCCTACAAGTGGAGCAAGCTGACGGTCTTAAAGAAGACCAAACAGTGAAATTGTCTGTACTCGCTCACTATCAAGACGGAACACAAGCAGTTTTACCAGCTGATAAAGTAAACTTCTCTACAAGTGGTGAAGGGGAAGTCGCAGTTCGTAAAGGAATGCTTGAGTTACATAGGCCAGGAACAGTCACTCTCAAAGCAGAATATGAGGGGGCTTCAGGTCAAATCGCTCTCACTATCCAAGCCAATACTGAGACGAAGGTTGCGCAATCTATCCGTCCAGTAAATGTAGTGACAGACTTGCATCAAGAACCTACTCTTCCAACAACAGTAACGGTTGAGTATGACAAAGGTTTCCCTAAAACTCATAAAGTCACTTGGCAAGCTATTCCGAAAGAAAAACTTGACTCCTATCAAACATTTGAAGTACTAGGTAAAGTTGAAGGAATTGACCTTGAAGCGCGTGCTAAAGTCTCTGTAGAAGGCATCGTTTCAGTTGAAGAAGTCAGTGTGACAACACCAATCGCAGAAGCACCACAATTACCAGAAAGCGTTCGTACCTACGATTCAAATGGTCACGTTTCATCAGCTAAGGTTACTTGGGATGCGATTCAATCAGAGCAATACGCCAAGGAAGGTGTCTTTACAGTTAATGGTCGCCTAGAAGGTACGCAATTAACAACTAAACTTCATGTTCGCGTATCTGCTCAAACTGAGAAGGGAGCAAACATTTCTGACCAATGGACCGGTTCAGAATTGCCACTTGCCTTTGCTTCAGACTCAAATCCAACTGATCCTGTTTCAAACGTCAACGATAAATTGATTTCCTTTAATGACCGCCCAGCTAACCGTTGGACAAACTGGAACCGTACTAATCCAGAAGCTTCAGTTGGTGTCCTATTCGGAGATTCTGGTATTTTGAGCAAACGTTCAGTTGATAATCTAAGTGTCGGATTCCACGAAGACCATGGAGTCGGTGTACCGAAGTCTTATGTGATTGAATATTATGTCGGTAAGACCGTTCCAACAGCCCCTAAAAACCCTAGCTTTGTAGGTGAGGAAAACCATGCCTTTAACGATCCTGCAAACTGGAAAGAGGTAAGCAATCTCAAAGCACCAGCTCAATTAAAAGCTGGAGAAATGAATCATTTCAGCTTTGACAAGGTTGAAACCTATGCGGTTCGCATTCGTATGGTTCGACTTGATAGCAAGAAAGGAACGTCTATCACAGAAGTACAAATTTTTGCGAAACAAGTTGCGGCAGCTAAACAAGGACAAACAAGAATCCAAGTTGACGGTAAAGACTTAGCAAACTTCAATCCTGATTTGACAGACTACTATCTTGAGTCTGTAGATGGAAAAGTTCCTGCAGTAACAGCAAGTGTTAGCAACAATGGTCTCGCTACCGTCGTTCCAAGTGTTCGTGAAGGTGAGCCAGTTCGTGTTATCGCGAAAGCTGAAAATGGCGACATCCTAGGAGAATACCGTCTACACTTTACAAGCAATAAAGATTTGCTCTCTCGTAAACCAGTTGCTGCGGTCAAACAAGCTCGCTTGCTACAAGTAGGGCAACCACTTGAATTGCCAACGAAGGTTCCTGTTTACTTCACAGGTAAAGACGGTTACGAAACAAAAGACTTGGCAGTGGAATGGGAAGAAGTTCCAGCAGAAAATCTGACTAAAGCAGGCCAATTTACTGTTCGAGGTCGTGTCCTTGGTAGTGATCTTGTTGCTGAGTTCACTGTACGAGTGACAGACAAACTTGGTGAAGCTCTTTCAAATAACCCAGAGTATGATGAAAATAGTAACCGCGCCTTTGCTTCAGCCACTAACGACATTGATAGAAACTCCCATGACCGTGTGGACTATCTCAATGACGGAAATCATTCAGAAAATCGTCGTTGGACAAACTGGTCTCCAACACCATCTTCTAACCCAGAGGTATCAGCGGGTGTGATTTTCCGTGAAAATGGTAAGATTGTAGAACGGACTGTTGCGCAAGCCAAACTTCATTTCTTTGCAGATAGTGGTACGGATGCCCCATCTAAACTCGTTTTGGAACGCTATATTGGCCCAGACTTTGAAGTACCTACCTACTATTCAAACTATCAAGCCTACGACGCAGGCCATCCATTCAACAATCCAGAAAATTGGGAAACTGTGCCTTATCGTGCGGATAAAGACATTGCAGCTGGTGATGAAATCAACGTAACATTTAAAGCTGTCAAAGCCAAAGCCATGAGATGGCGTATGGAGCGTAAAGCTGACAAGAGCGGTGTTGCGATGATTGAGATGACCTTCCTTGCACCAAGTGAATTGCCTCAAGAAAGTACCCAATCGAAGATTCTTGTAGATGGAAAAGAGCTTCCTGATTTCGCTGAAGATCGTCAAGACTACCAAATCACCTATAAAGGTCAACGTCCAAAAGTCTCAGTCGAAGAAAGCAATCAAGTAGCTTCAACAGTTGTAGATAGCGGAGACGATAGCCTTCCAGTACTTGTTCGCCTTGTTTCAGAAAGTGGAAAACAAGTCAAGGAATACCGTATCCAGTTGACTAAGGAAAAACCAGTTTCTGAGAAGACTGTTGCCGCAGTACAAGAGGAACTTCCAAAACTCGAATTTGTTGAAAAAGATTTGGCCTATAAGACAGTTGAGAAAAAGGATTCAACACTGTATCTAGGTGAAACACGTGTAGAACAAGAAGGAAAAGTTGGTAAGGAACGGATCTTCACAGCGGTTAATCCTAGTGGAAGTAAGGAAGAAAAAATCCGTGAAGTGGTAGAGGCTCCGACAGACCGCATCGTCTTGGTTGGAACTAAACCAGGAACCTCCCTTCCAGAAGATGAAGTGAAGAACCTAGTCCTTAACAGACCAGAACTTGTAATCGAAGAAGAAACAATTGATTTCAAGGTTCAGGAACAAAAGAATGATCAGCTTCCAGCGGGTCAAACTCGTATTCTCCAAGAAGGTCAAAAAGGTATCCGTGTTCACTTGATCGAAGTTGAAAATGGCAAGCGAACTGAAAAAGAAAGCTATGATAAAGTCATGGCTCAAGATCGCATTGTAGAAGTTGGTACGGCTAGTGAAACAACTAAACCAGTACCTCAAGAATCTACAAAACCACAAGTATCAGAAAAAGCAGATACAAAAAAAATTGTTTCAAGTGAAGCTAGTCATGTTCAAGAAGAACAGTTACCAAATACAGGAAGTGCAGAAAGTCAAGCAGCTCTAGCAGCAGGTTTAGCTCTTCTTGGCTTGAGTGCAGGTCTAGTGGCCACTAAAGGTAAAAAAGAAGACTAGAATGAATCAGTATTTCTTCTAAATGTATCTCAGAAAGACCAGGGAAACCTGGTCTTTTTGTATTCAATTCAAGACAAATAAAAATCCCAAATTTATATTATATTCAGAAAGAATGTTGGATATTATATAATTCTACTTGATTAGCAATTATATAAAGTAGTTGGAATAAATATTAAGATAATTCAAACTTATAAATAAATGCAATGTTTTCATATGTTAATTTTAAGTGCTTCTTATAAATGTAAGCTAGTTTTGTAGGCGTTCTGTCTCTTGAGAGAAAGCTTTATGTTGATAAAATAAAAATATAAGTTAAAATTTTACACAGTGTCAATATTTTATAAAGGGTAATAACCTTATATTATTACAAAAAAAGTTAATTTTGTTTTATAATAAAATTAAAGGAGGTTTCTATATTAAAAACAGAACCAATATGATAAATAATTGCAATTGCATACTGTAAGAACGTCTGTAAATGTGATGTAGTTTCATCAATGCGCCTCATCCATTTTAATGAATTTGAAAGGAGATGTTGTTGAGTTTTAACAATCATAGTTGGTCGTTTTATGTTTTCGGTTATTTAGAAAGGAAGAAAATGAAGAACAAGAAATTTTGGTTATCCATCCTAACTTCTCTGGCATGTGTTCTAGGGATAATCCTTGCTCCCAATTCAGCAGAAGCGAAGGAGCTAAAGAATGTTATCAGTAATATCGGAATTTGGGAAGTTGATAATGGTAAATTTATAAGTCCGGATGAAAATGGAATTTATAACCTTTCTCCAGAACACCATGACTACTCAAACTATAAGTTCTCTGTGGATTATGATTTGAGTGCCTATGATGGCAAATTGGAGGACGGTGACACCTTTACATTTACAGTCCCAAGTCCGTTAACCGTCAGAAATGAGAGTTTTGACTTGAAAGACAAAGAAACAGATCTCGTTATCGGGGAAACTCAAATTGTATCAAATGGGGATAATAATAGTGGTAAGGTAACTATTACATTAAAGAATCTGAAAGCTTACCTTGAGAAAAAAGGTGGCTATCAAGTTCAAAATGTCAAAGGGACATTCTTTGTTGGTTTTAGTTCTAAAAATGAACTAAGCAATGAGACGCTTCGATTTGATAAAACGGAAACCATAAATGAAATTACACACCAGATTAAGGTAAAAAGAGGCGAAGCATCTGATTATTCTGAAGGTATTGGACGTGCGAATTTTAGTAAGTATCATGGTTTGATTTATAAAGAGGATTGGACATCTAGTGCTCTAAATAAGAGTGGACAATATTTACACAGTTGGTATGTCCGAGCTAATCCGAAACAAGCTGCCTATAACAAAATTGAAATTCATGACTGGGTTGATCCTAATGCCTCACCGATGCAGATGATTCCAGAAACATTTAAAGTTACGGCAGGTTGGTACGATAAATCTTATTACTTTAAAGATGAGGTGGTCTTAGAAGCTGGTAAAGATTACCAAGTTAGTTGGAATGAGTCATATACCGATTTTACTTTAACAATTAACAATGCTTCTTCAATTGTTGCTAAGAACGGGAAACCTGCAGCATTTCGAATTAATTATAAAACAAGTGCTCCAGCTGATGGAACAAAAGTTCAGAATAATGCTGAAATGAAGGGTGATGACCAGATTCTTACATATGACGACTATAGTAATAAGACAGTCGTTAAGCAAATCGGAAACTCAGTAGTTGCTTCAGGCGGTACAATTCAGTTAGAAACTGGTTACCGTATCATTCTTTACAAGGTCGATGAGCTGACTCATGACCGTCTAAAAGGAGCAAAATTCAAGATTACTCCTCCGGCAGGAGCTACGGCTAAAGAGGAAATTGTAACGACAAATGATGACGGAATTGCTGAATCATCTATTTACTCAGAAAGTGATATCAAGAAAGGGAACTTTACAGTAACTGAGGTTCAGGCTCCTGAGGGATATGAGTTAAATCCTACTCCATTTGAGATGACTGTTGGACAAGACGGAGCTATCAAAACAGTTACAAATAAACGTAGCAAAGCTAAAGTTAAGATTAAAGCTAATAAAAAACTTACAGGACGTGAGTTAAAGGCTGAAGAGTTTGAATTCACTTTAACAGACCAAGATGGTAAGGTGAAAGAAACTGTGAAGAATGACAAAGACGGAAACATTGCTTTCTCAGAATTGGAATTCGACAAAGCAGGAACTTATACCTTTAAAATTGCTGAAAAAGCTGGCAGTGATACAAGCATCAAGTACGATACTAAAACTGTTACGGCTACAGTTACTGTAGCGGACAAGGGTAAAGGCGCACTTGAAGCAACTGTTTCTTACGATGATGAAAAAGCTTTCGAGAACACTTACACTCCAGCAAAAACGGAAGTTTCTGTTAAGAAAGTATGGAAGGACGAGAACAACCAAGATGGCAAACGCCCATCTTCTGTCACAGTTAAATTGCTTGCAGATGGTCAAGATACTGGTAAAACACTTGAATTGACTGAAGCAAATGGTTGGGCTGGAAGCTTCAAAGACCTTGATGCTGATAAAGGTGGCACACCTATCCAGTACACGGTAGTAGAAGTAACTGTTGCTGGTTACACTTCTGAAATTACTGGTGATGCTGCATCAGGATTTACCATCACAAATAGCTATTTACCAGAAACAGTTGATGTAAAAGCAACTAAGAACTGGGATGACGCGAACAACCAAGACGGTAAACGTCCAACTAAGATTACAATCAATCTTTTAGCAGATGGTCAGAAACATGATTCGAAAGAAGTTCAAGCAGCCGCAGATGGAACTTGGACTGTCGAATTCACTAAATTAGCAAAATATAAAGCTGGTAAAGAAATCAAATACACTGTAACAGAAGAAGCCGTAGCAGAATACGAAGCGACTATTACAGACTTTACCATCACAAACAAATATGCTCCTAAAGAAATTGACTACAAGGTAACAAAAGTATGGAACGATGCGAACAACCAAGATGGTAAACGTCCTGAGTCCGTAACGGTTCAACTTTACAAAAAAGTAGGAGATGCTGATCCAGTAGCCGTTGAAGGTAAGAAATTAACCTTGACAGCTAAGGATAAGACAGACGCTAACACTTGGGTAGCATCATTCACAAATCTTCCACAATACGAAGCTGGTAAAGAAATTACTTACTCTATCGATGAAGTAGATGTACCAGCTGGCTATAAAGCCTCTGTAACTGGTCAAGTGGTGACTAACACTCATGACGTAGAAACAGTAGTTCTTTCAGGAACTAAGGTGTGGAAAGATAACAACAACCAAGACGGTAAACGTACAACATCTGTGAAAGTTCAAATTCTTAACGGCGACAAGGTTGTTCAAGAAATTGAAGTTTCAGAAAAAACTGGCTGGAAGTTCGAATCTAAAAAACTTCCTAAGTATGAGAATGGTAAGGAAATCAAGTACACTGTCAAAGAAACTGCTATGACAGAATACAAAGCAACCATCACTACAGACAAGGATGGTAAGTACACCATTACCAACGAACATACTCCAGAAAAAACAGCTGTAAAAGGTCATAAAATCTGGAAAGATGAAGATAACAAAGATGGCATCCGTCCAGCATCTATCACCGTAAAACTTCTTGCAGATGGTAAGGAAACTGGTCAGACAGCTACAGTGTCAGAAACAAGTGGCTGGACTTATGAGTTTACAGGTCTTGATCGTTATCAAGAAGGTAAGGAGATTGCCTACACTGTTGAAGAAGTGAATGTTCCAGATGGTTATACTGCTTCAGTAGAAGGTTACAACATTACAAATACGCACACTCCTGAAAAACCAACACCTGGCAAACCAAATGAACCAGGTAAGCCTAAAAAAGGTGGGGAATTGCCTAATACAGGAAGCGAGTCTAACCAAGTGGCTCTAGTAGCTGGAATCGCCCTACTTGGATTGGGAACAGGATTCTTGGCAAGACGCAAAAAAGAAGATTAAGTTTTTTAAACGGTATCTTTCACGAAATTTTGCAACACAGTTTAAAAGTAGAAACAAGTGTCAATGGAAATTGGCACTTGTTTTTTTGTAACTGACCCTGGTTCTACTACCGGATACAAGTGGATAGTTGCCACTTACTGAAAAGCTATTGTTTTCGCTACGAAATCCTCTATAATAGGTGACAAATAAAAAAGGAGATGTTACATATGATTGAAACAAGATTACAAGATAAATTGAAGCCAGGTTTGGAGGTAGAAAATTTTCAAAAAGATGGCGATATCTATCTGTCTCTTAATCCAGATTATCTATCTGGAGATAATGCTAAATACATGACCATGTATAACCGTATGGCTCGCTGGTACGATATGAGTGAGAAATGGATAGGACCACTTCTCCACGGCAAATCAATTGATAAGTTGAGAAGGGATCTGATGGAGGAAATAGAATGGAAAGATAATTTATCTGTTCTTTATGTTTCTATCGGGACTGGTCAAGACCTCCGTTATATCCCTGAGACAATTGACCTGAAAAGTTTAGACTTTGTAGGGGTAGATATTTCTATCAGTATGCTAGAAAAATGCCAGAAATCTTGCGCTAAAAAGACTAATTTGCAACTTTTCCATGCTTGCGCGGAGGATCTACCCTTTGCGGATAATAGTTTTGACATTGTCTACCATATTGGCGGAATCAATTTTTTCAATGATAAGGCCAAGGCTATGCAGGAAATGCTACGAGTGGCGAAGCCAGGAACCAAGCTTTTAATTGCAGATGAGACGGCTGACTATGTGGATCAGCAATATAAGAAAAATCATTTTAGTAAGGATTATTTTAAAGATGCTACTGTTGATTTGAGTGAAATTGAGAATGCTGTTCCAAGCGAAGTTAAGGAAAAGGAAATGAAACTTCTTTGGGATGGAAAATTCTACGCCTTAACATTTAGGAAATAAAAAAAGTATCTTGGTCGAGCTTAGAAAGTAAGTATGAAGATAAAAATATTCCCTTAGACAGCTGTCTGAGGGAATGTTTTTTATGGGAGCATCATCAATTCGACAATCATTGCTATGTAGATGATTAAGGTAAGGAGAAAACCAGCTCTCCAGAAAAACTTGATGAATTTAGGGTAATAAAAACTTCGTTTTTTGACAAGGAAAAAGACTACAAGGAGGATTGCTAGGAGAGAAAGTGCGACTCCAAGTCGCGGTAGAAAGTTGTGGGTAAAAGCTTTAGCAGTAATCAGATAGTACTCGAATACCAAAAGTGGAAAAGCTAGATCCGCGAAATTAAATCCTATTTTCCTAAGTCCGAAAAGCTTGGTGACAATAAAGCAAACCACCAAGGTTAATATCAATAATAAAATAGATGCTATTTTCATTAAAATCATACCCATATTGTATCATAAAAAAACGCTAAAGGAAATGAGAAACAAGGGAATTTGTTGGAAAGTCAGGCTTTTGAGATTGTAGGTGTTTTTTGTTATAATGAAAGTTATGAAATCTTATAATACCTTGAATGATTATTATCGAAAACTTTTTGGAGAAAAGACTTTCAAAGTTCCTATTGATGCGGGATTTGACTGTCCAAATCGTGATGGAACTGTAGCTCATGGTGGTTGTACTTTTTGTACGGTTTCGGGTTCTGGAGATGCCATCGTGGCACCGGATGCCCCTATCCGCGAGCAATTTTATAAGGAAATCGACTTTATGCATCGCAAGTGGCCAGATGTTAAAAAGTATCTAGTTTATTTCCAAAACTTTACCAACACCCATGAAAAGGTGGAAGTGATTCGGGAGCGTTACGAGCAGGCTATCAACGAGCCAGGTGTAGTAGGGATCAATATCGGAACGCGCCCAGACTGTCTGCCAGACGAAACCATCGAATATTTGGCTGAGTTATCGGAACGCATGCATGTGACTGTAGAATTGGGCTTACAGACTACTTTTGAAGCAACCTCTGACCTGATTAACCGTGCCCATTCTTATGAATTGTATGTTGAAACAGTAAAACGCTTGAGGAAATATCCCAAAATTGAGATTGTTTCCCATTTGATCAATGGTTTGCCTGGTGAGACTCATGAGATGATGGTCGAAAATGTCCGTCGCTGTGTTACGGATAATGATATTCAAGGAATTAAACTGCACTTGCTTCACCTCATGACCAATACACGGATGCAGCGAGATTACCACGAAGGACGCTTGCAACTGATGAGTCAGGATGAGTATGTCAAGGTCATTTGTGACCAACTAGAAATCATTCCCAAGCATATCGTCATCCATCGAATTACAGGAGATGCACCGAGAGATATGCTGATTGGCCCTATGTGGAGCCTCAATAAATGGGAAGTGCTAAATGCTATTGAAACTGAAATGAGACGCCGAGGAAGTGTTCAGGGCTGTAAGGCTGTAAAACAGGAGTTTGAAAATGAAAAGACCACTTGAGATGGCGCATGATTTTTTAGCTGAAGTCGTGACAAAAGAGGATATTGTTGTGGATGCGACCATGGGTAATGGGCATGATACCCTTTTTCTAGCCAAGCTAGCCAAGCAAGTCTATGCCTTTGATATTCAGGAGCAGGCTTTGGAGAAGACGCAAGAGCGTTTGGATCAGGCTGGAATGAAAAATGCCCAGTTAATCTTGAAAGGTCATGAGACACTAGACCAGTTTGTGACAGAAGCTAAGGCAGGGATTTTTAATCTTGGTTATTTACCTTCTGCTGACAAATCCGTCATCACTCAACCTCAGACTACTATCGAAGCATTAGAAAATCTGTGTCATTTGCTTGTCAAAGGGGGACGGATTGCTATCATGATCTACTATGGTCATGAAGGAGGAGATACTGAGAGGGATGCTGTATTGGATTTTGTTAGCCAATTGAACCAACAAGAGTATACAGCTGCCATTTATCGGACTCTCAACCAAGTTAATAATCCACCGTTTTTAGTTATGATTGAAAAATTAGAAAGGTATAGACATGGATAAACAATACCTTCGTGAGAAGCTTGAGGCAATGCGCCAAAATTTTGTCGAGTCAACGCATCACGAGCGAGCAGTCGGCGTGCTCGACGAAGCACATATGAGCAAGAAAATGCTTAAAATCAAGAAAAAATTAGTGGCTCTTGAAATGGAACGATGCCAGAAAAAAATTGAGCACAAAGACTGTTCTAAGATTGATCAGAAAATCCAAGAGCAAAAGGAGATTTTTGAATCTTGTTGTAAAAAAGATTAAGGAGGAATTGTGTGGAATTACTCATTTACTTGATTCTATTTTTATTTGTCTTAATCATTTCAACCACGACCAATAAACTTCTCCCTTTTTTGCCCCTTCCTCTTGTACAAATTCTTTTGGGGATTGGGATTGGTTTATTTGTTCCCGATGCGGACTTTCATCTCAATACAGAGCTGTTTCTAGCCATGGTTATTGGTCCCTTACTTTTCCGGGAGGCAGAAGAAGCGGATATTACGTCCATTTTGAAGCATTGGCGGATTGTCGTCTTTCTGATCTTTCCTGTGATTTTTATCTCGACCTTAAGCTTGGGGGGCATGGCTCACTTCCTTTGGATGACTCTTCCTTTGGCGGCCTGTTTAGCAGTTGGAGCGGCACTTGGGCCAACAGATTTGGTTGCCTTTGCATCTCTTTCTGAACGTTTTCGTTTTCCCAAACGGGTTTCTAATATCCTAAAAGGGGAAGGACTCTTAAATGATGCTTCTGGTTTGGTTGCCTTTCAGATGGCTCTTGCTGCTTGGACAACAGGAACGTTTTCATTCAGCCAAGCAGGAACTTCCCTAGCACTTTCTATCTTTGGTGGTTTTGTAGTCGGTTTTGTGACGGCTATGGTCAATCGTTTCTTGCATAGCTTTTTGCTGAGTGTACGAGCGATAGATATAGCCAGTGAACTATTGCTAGAGCTAAGTTTGCCACTCATGACCTTTTTCATTGCAGAAGAGTTTCATGTTTCAGGGATTATCGCAGTAGTGGTTGCAGGTATTTTGAAGGCCAGTCGCTTTAAGAAAATTACGCTCCTTGAGGCTCAGGTAGACACCGTGACGGAGACCGTCTGGCACACCGTGACCTTTATGCTAAATGGATCAGTCTTTGTTCTCTTGGGAATGGAATTAGAGTTGATAGCAGAGCCGATTTTGTCTAATTCTCTCTACAATCCCCTTCTTTTACTGATTTCAGTTGTCGTTCTGACATTCTTGCTTTTTGCGATCCGCTTTGTCATGATTGCTGGTTTTTACTTTGTGAGGACGCGTCGACTTAAGAAAAAAATTCATAAGTACATGAAAGATATGCTTCTTTTGACCTTCTCTGGTGTCAAAGGGACAGTATCTATCGCGACCATTCTCCTCATACCAAGTCATTTGGAGCAGGAATACCCTCTCTTACTCTTCCTTGTAGCAGGCGTTACACTATTGAGCTTTCTAACAGGTTTATTGGTCCTCCCTCACTTATCTGAAGAACAAGAGGAAAGCAAGGATCATTTGATGCATATTGCGATTCTGAATGATGTAGCTGCAGAATTAGAAAAAGAACTGGACCATCACAAGAACAAACTTCCTCTTTATGCAGCTATTGATAATTACCATGGTCGGATTGAAAACCTCATCCTTAGTCTGGAAAATAAGAGAGTCCAAGAGGACTGGGAGTCCCTCAAACTTCTTATCTTGAGTATTGAGAGTGACGGTTTGGAGCAAGCCTATGAAGAAAATAGAATCAGCGAGCGTGGCTATCGAGTTTACCAACGTTACCTAAAAAACATGGAGCAGAGTATCAATCGAAATTTCGCTTCTAGAGTGACTTATTACTTCCTAGTTTCCTTACGGATATTGCGCTTTCTACTCCATGAAATGTTTACCTTTGGCAAAACTTTCCGTAGTTGGATGAATGAAGAATCTCGTAAACTACTAGCAGTTGACTATGATCAGATTTCAGAGTTGTATTTGGAAAATACAGAGCTGATTATCGAGAGTTTGGAAAACCTCAAAGGGGTTTACAAGAGTTCTCTGATTAGCTTTATGCAAGAGTCTCGTCTACGCGAGACGGCCATTATCGGAAGTGGTGCCTTTGTTGAGCGGGTTATCAATCGCATCAAGCCAAACAATATCGATGAAATGCTACGAGGCTACTATCTCGAACGTAAGGCAATCTTTGAATACGAAGAAGCTAAACTGATAACAGCCAAGTATGCTAAAAAACTACGCCAAAATGTGAATAATTTAGAGAATTATTCTCTGAAAGAGGCTGCAAATACCTTGCCTTATGATATGCTAGATTTAATCAGAAGAACTTAAATGATGAAGAAAATGACGGAGGATGGAACATGAAAAAGTGGTGGAAAGAGCTGATGGACAGGCCCTTATTGAAAGCTTTTTTGCATTATTATCAAGCATCTGATAGCGAGTTGACCAGTGTTGCGGTTGCCTACTATTGGTTGATTTCAATCTTTCCTTTGCTAATGATAATGGTCAATATTTTGCCTTATTTTCAGATTCCAGTCTCAAATTTCTTACTGACGATCAAGGAATTCTTGCCTGATACGGTGTATGATGTGGTTGCCAAGATTGTCCGAGAAGTTCTGACTCAACCATCAACTGGTTTGCTGAGTTTTGCCGTTTTATCTGCACTCTGGACCTTTTCGAAATCAATGGATTTCCTCCAAAAAGCCTTTAACAAAGCCTATGGGGTGACCAAGAGTCGAGGCATTATCTCCCATCAGTTGATGAGTCTACTTGTTAGTTTTGGCTTGCAGATCCTTTTTGCCTTTGCCTTATTTTTGAGTATGTTTGGTCGTATGTTGCTCAACCTCCTCAAAACTTACTGGCAATCAGACAGTCCGCTATTTTCCTACCTGCAAGATTTTACAGGCCCTCTGGTCTATGCCTTGATCTTTGCCATTCTGGTTATGATTTATTACTTCCTTCCAAAAGTAAAAGCACCACGAATCCGCTATGTTTTACCAGGAAGTGTCTTTGTCTTGCTAACTCTTATCTTTTTATTGAATATCTTTTCTGTCTACGTCAATAGTTATGTCAATCATCTGGTTGACGTTCGATTTTTCAGTTCCATTATCGTGGTAGTCATGATGTTCTGGTTTATTCTCATTGCAAAGATTTTGATTATCGGAGCAGTTATCAATGCCAGTGTTCAGAGTTTGAAAGATCCAGAGTTTAGTATGGAATAATTAGAAAAATCCCTATTAGGTTTCCTAATAGGGATTTTCTTAATAGATAAACATGGCATCTCCAAAACTGAAGAAGCGGTAGTGTTCTTGGATGGCATGGTGATAGGCATCTAGGACTAAGTCACGACCGGCAAAGGCAGAAACCAACATGACGAGAGTTGACTTGGGCAGGTGGAAATTAGTTGAAAAAGCATCCACAACCTTCCAGTCGTAGCCTGGTTTGATAAAGATATTGGTCCAACCAGAATCTGATTGGATTTGCCCATTAAACTTGGAACCGATGGTTTCCAGTGTGCGAATCGAAGTGGTTCCAACAGCGATGACGCGACCTCCATTTTCCTTAACAGAGCGAAGGGTGGCAGCTGCTTCCTCAGAGAGCTGGTAGAATTCAGAGTGCATTTCATGTTCGTCCAGATTGTCAACAGAGACAGGTCTAAAGGTTCCGAGTCCGACGTGAAGAGTGAGATAGACCAGATGAACACCCTTGGCTTGGATTTCTGCTAGCAGTTCTTTGGTGAAGTGCAATCCAGCAGTCGGTGCTGCAGCAGAGCCACTCTCTTTAGCGTAGACCGTTTGATAGCGTTCACGGTCATCCAGTTTTTCATGGATATAAGGTGGCAATGGCATTTCTCCCAGACTTTCCAAAACTTCTAGGAAAATTCCTTGGTATTCAAAGCGGACAATGCGGCCCCCGTGGGTCAATTCTTCCGTAACAACAGCGCTGAGGCGACCATCGCCAAAGTTGACACGAGTACCAACCTTGAGGCGTTTGGCAGGTTTAGCGAGAACCTCCCACTCATCTCCACTGGTATTTTTGAGTAGGAGAAGCTCCACATGGCCTCCAGTTTCTTCCTTTTGACCATAGAGGCGGGCAGGGAGAACGCGAGTATCGTTCATGACAAGGGCATCACCTGGTTCCAGCATGTCGATAATAGAGTGGAAGTGTTTATCCTGCATTTCTCTCGTCTCACGATTGACGATGAGGAGTTTGGAGGCATCTCGCTTTTCAAGGGGTGTTTGGGCAATCAATTCCTCAGGCAAGTGGAAATCAAAATCAGCTGTATTCATATATCTGTTCATTCTTTCTAAGTTCTAATCCTATCCATTATAACACGTTTCAAGTTTGGACGCTCTTTTTTTAGAAATTAAATCGTTTTCACTTGACAAAAATTGGTCTATACCATATAATAAATATAGATTAAAACGGAGGATGAAAAGATGAAAGTTATTAAAGTTGAAAACCAAGTCGAAGGTGGAAAAGTTGCTTTTGAGATTTTGAAGGAAAAATTAGCCAATGGCGCTCAAACATTGGGACTTGCGACAGGAAGTAGTCCACTTGAGTTTTACAAAGAAATCGTTGAGAGTGACCTTGATTTTTCAAATCTAACCAGTGTGAACCTTGATGAGTATGTAGGGCTTGATGGGGACAATCCACAATCTTACCGTTACTTCATGCAAGAAAACCTGTTTAACCAAAAACCATTTAAGGAAAGCTTCTTGCCACGTGGTGTTAAGGATAATGCTGAAGAAGAAGTTGAACGCTACAACCAAATTTTGGCTGACCATCCTGTTGATTTGCAAATCTTGGGAATCGGTCGCAATGGACATATCGGATTTAATGAACCTGGTACTCCATTTGACAGTCAAACACACCTTGTAGAGCTGGACCAGTCTACTATCGAAGCCAATGCTCGCTTCTTTGACAAGATTGAAGACGTTCCAACCCAAGCTATCTCAATGGGGATTAAAAACATCTTGGATGCCAAGTCAATTATTCTCTTTGCTTACGGTGAATCAAAAGCAGAAGCTATTGCCGGAACAGTGTCTGGACCAGTGACTGAGAGTCTACCAGCAAGTAGTCTGCAAAATCACCCTGATGTGACGATTATTGCGGATGCTGAAGCGCTCAGCTTGCTTGAAAAATAAAAAGTATAAGAACCACTTGCTCTTTGGAGTGAGTGGTTCTTTGATGCTTTATAAATAGCAGGAATTTTTTATTATATTCTAAGAAAGGTTAATTTAGTTTGTAAAATAATTTATTTGAGAGATAAAACATTAATATAAATATTCCTAAAAACAAACATAAAGAACGCTCAATATAATAATATTTAAAAGCTTTGCTTATTTAATAGAAAAAAAGTTATTATTCTAGGATAATTTAGTAGCTAAATCATTAAAAATAATGTATAATATCTTAAAAAATAATTTTAGGAGATTCTAATGGGAAAAGAATTATTTAATCCACATCTTCGTAAGTTTTCTATTCGGAAACTAAACGTGGGTGTTTGTTCTGTACTCTTGTCTACCTTGGTTCTATTGGGAGTGACGTCTCAGGTTAGCGCTGATGAAACAAGCGCTTCTGGTGTCCAAAATGAGATTTCTCGAACGGATCTTGCTGAACCATCAGCAACTTCTACAGCACCAGCAAACTCTGAGACATCACCAAAACCTGCAACTACTTTAGTTGCTTCAGCTACTGAGGCTCCTCAATCCGCTGAAAATAGTAAACCTGCAAACTCAGCTTCAGAGTCTATTGAGAAACCAAAGAATGAACAGCCAGTTGTTTCTGAATCGCCTCAACCTTCAGTTGAGAAGCCAGTTGCTCCTACAGAAATGAAGCCTGCAGAGAGTGCCAATTCAGCTTCAACTGAAGCTAGCTCAGAAACTGTAAGTGCTTCAAGAGCTGTAGAACAACCAGTAGAGACTAGGGAGGCTACGCAACCTACACGTTCTCGCCGAGCACGTCGAGATGCTACACCTACTGGTTTACGTGATGGAGATCCTAACAACACAATTGAAAAACCAACTTTAGCAGATTCCGAAAAGAAACGCCCTGCGGATCTAGTTAAGCAAATTAACTGGTTAGATTTTGGTGATAGTCAGGCATTTAAAGGACTTGATACTGACGGTTCTCTTAAAGTAGGTAGTGTTTATGAGAAGGAAATTTCTCCAGGATATGTCGTTAAATTAACAGTTACGGAACTAAAACCTTTCCACTCAACTGAGATTTATCGTGATCGTGTAGCAGGAACTTCTTATGAAAATAGTTATGATCCTGATGCTAAAAACACCTGGTTTAGATATGTGCCTGCAGACTATAATCGCCAAGTTAAAGAGGGCGACTCTGCACGACCAAAAATCATTGGTGCTCCTATGAACCAATGGACATCTCTTCGTGAGCAGGGAATTGATACTAATGGACGTAGAACCCAATTGCAGGTTCCTAAGAATGGTGCAAGTTATGGAGTGAAGTTTAAGGTTGAAGCAACATATCTAAACAAGCCTGTTAAGGCTACAGTGGTTATGGCGGATGGAGAAGAAGCAAACCCAGGTGAATATGCTATCTTTACGACCAATGGTAAAGGATGGGAACATTTAGCTGAATGGAAACGTGTGTCACCACAAGGTAAAGTGATTACAGATACCTACGCACCAATGAATCCTAATCGACTTGGTCAGTATATTGGTGACAATGCAACGATTCCAACGATTGACTGGACAAAATTTACAAATCCTGATCAAAGAACAGGTGGCTTAGGCTCACAAGTATTTGGTCCAAACACTTCTAAAGACCATACTGTGCCAATTGTGATGACTCGTGAAGCATCAGAAGTTGGAATTTATATTGCATCTTCTGGTCAGCAAGCTGCTATGATTGGTTTCATGGTTGTAGATACTGGAGATGCTCCTGAAAGTTATGGAAATGCAGTTCACACTATTTCTGGTTACAATGCTGCTACGGGAGCACAAAATCCACAACCTTACCTTGGTCGAAAACCTGCTGATATTGATACTACGTCAGGTAATGATTGGACCCATGATGATAGTACAGATCATGCTGATGAAGGGATTGATCAGCTTTTACCAGCAGACTTAGTTGGTAAGACTCATGAGTTATTCCAAGCAGATCGTCTTCGTGATGGTGATTATTCGCTTCGTTTCCATGCTTCAGCTAATGGAAATGAAAAAGCTTATGTTCGAGCTTGGATTGATTTCAATAATAACGGTAAATTTGATGAGAATGAAGCTAGTGATTTTACAGAAGTAACAAATGAAGGCGACTATACCGTTACTTTTAGAAATCACCCACCTATGAACGATGATAACGTTAAGAAGCTAGGAATGCGTGTTCGTATTGCTTTGAACCAAGGTGATATCGAGAAACCGACTGGCACAGCCTTTAGTGGTGAAGTTGAAGACTTACAAGTTAACCTTACTTATCCACCAAAAGGTGAGAAGAAGGAAACAAAGGGCTT
Organism: Streptococcus sp. HMSC062H02; assembly: GCF_001813005.1. GTDB lineage: Bacteria > Bacillota > Bacilli > Lactobacillales > Streptococcaceae > Streptococcus > Streptococcus oralis_S. The sequence goes on along the minus strand of NZ_KV811129.1, from coordinate 2,388 downwards.
ACGCGATCAACAACAACAAACAAGCTTAGCCTTCACACCTCGTGGTTATTCTAAAGAGGACGAGAATGCTAGAACAACCATTGATACTAATAAGGCGCCTGTCGTTTTAGATAATAACGGACGTGAATTAACAGCAGATGCAGAAGGTTGGTATACAACAGCAGAAGGACGTTACAAGGTGACGCCAAATGGTGACAATGTTGATGTTGTCTTCGTTCCGAAAGCTGGATACGTTGGGACTACATCAGGTATTAACATCCGTCGCTTTGATAGCAATGGTGCAAGCACAGAATGGACTGCAAAAAATAATTCAGAGCCTGTTGTCAACCAACCTCTAAATTCTATGGATGCTCGTTATGTTCCTACTGTAGTTGATTTTACTGAACATCGTTCAACTGATGCTCAAGGTTTACCGCAAGTAAAAGATATTTTATTTACTGATGGGAATCCAGCTAACACACCGGTTCAACCATCTGCAAGTAATCCTGCTACTTTCTTGGATGGAAACGGAGAACCTATCTCAGGAACTAGTATTCCTGCAACATCAGGTGGTAAAGAAGTTGGTACCTTTAACCTAGATCCAACTACGGGTCGAGTAACCTTTACCCCAAATAAATCATTTGTAGGAACTGTTGATCCGATTAAATTAAAAGTAAATGATGCAAGTGGTAATGATCACTTTGCCACTTATCAACCAACTGTTACCCGAGTTGTTCCAACATCCCAAAACGCAAGTTCTGAAGGTATTCAAGGTGCAGAGCAATCTGGGAACTTGGTCTTCACTCCAGGTGATAACCGTATTCCAATTGATGAATCAATTGCACCAACTTTTGACAACGGTCAGCCAACGAAAGAGGTTCCTGGCGTTGGAACTTATAAGGTGGATAGTACAGGTCGCGTTACTTTCCAACCAGTTCCTGGCTACTCTGGACGTCCAACTGCAGAAACTGTTAAGCGTGTAGATAAGAACGGAACAGAAGTAACAGCTACCTATCAAGCGGATGTTAAGGCTGCAACTCCAACAGGGCAAGGAGCAGAGACTACTGGACTCCAGGGTCAAAAACAAGATAGCCACCTTACCTTTACTCCTGGTCAAGCAACTATCAATGGACAAAATGAGACTGTACCATTTGCACCAGAAGGTCCACAGTTTGTGGTTGATGGACAAGTTCAACAAGGTAACAGCTTACCAGTACATGATGCTAGCGGTAAACTTCAAGGAACTTATACTGTTCAACCGAATGGGGATATTAGCTTCCAACCAGCACCTGATTTCTATGGAACGCCAACTCCTGCAACCCTCCGTGTGACAGATAAGAATGGTTCTACTGCCGAAGCAGTATATCAACCTACAGTGACTAAAGTCACTCCAACAAGTACAAATGATACATCAACTGGTCTGCAAGGACAGCCACAAAGTGGTAAGCCAACCTTTACAGCAGGCGATCCAGCTGTTCCACTGGATGATACAAAACCAATGACTTTCGAAGATGGTCAGTCAACGAAGACCGTTCCGGGTGTAGGTGAATACAGCATCAATTCTGATGGTTCTATCACCTTTACGCCAGATAAGAAGTACGTTGGCACACCAGATCCAGTAATGGTTAAACGCGTGGATAAGAACGGTACAGAAGTCACTGCGACTTATACTCCAACAGTGACTAAGGTAACCCCAACTTCAACGGACGCCACTTCAAATGGTATCCAAGGTCAACCGCAAAAAGGTACCCCAACCTTCACAGAAGGTAATCCATTGGTTCCAATTGATGAAACAGTTGAGCCAACTTTCGAAGATGGAAGCAAAGAGAAATCTATTCCAGGTCAAGGAACTTACACAATTGCGCCAGATGGAACTGTAACTTTCACTCCAGACAAACAGTTTGTTGGAAACCCAGATCCAGTCACAGTCAAACGTGTTGATAAGAATGGCACTCCAGTTACTGCGACCTACAGTCCAGAGTTTACGAAAGTGACCCCAACAGGAACAGGTGATAAGACAGAAGGACTTCAAGGTCAAGTCCAAGAAGGTAAAGTGACCTTCACTCCAGGCCATGACTCAGTTCCATTCCCAGCTGATTCAACTCCACTATTTGACAATGGTACAACTGTGAAAGAAGTACCAAATGTTGGTAAATTCGAAGTGGATGCAGACGGTAAGGTGACCTTCACTCCTGATAAACAGTTCAAGGGTGAAACACCAGAGCTTGAATTGACTCGTGTGGATGCCAATGGCACTCCTGTTACAGTCAAGTACCAAGCAGTGGTGAAAGAAGTAACACCTACAGGAACCGGCGCAACTAGCACAGGCCCTCAAGGTGTTCCACAAACGGGCACTCCAACCTTCCAAGGCGGTAATCCACTGGTTCCAATCGATGAAACAGTAGAGCC